>CANFVX010000007.1 GCA_947450495.1 Gammaproteobacteria bacterium | reverse complement strand
CCCTCACCTGCGAGATTGCGCCACTGGGGCGCCGCGGCGGCCTGATCCAGCATCCACTGCGCGTAGTCGGCGACATCGGTCGCCACCAGCAGACGACCGTGGGCGCTCATCGCCCGCGTCAACGCATCCAGCAACGGCGCCTGGAAAATACGCCGCTTGAGGTGACGTTTTTTAGGCCATGGGTCGGGGAAAAATAGGTAAGTGCAGTGGAGCGCCTGCGCCGGCAATTTGGCCAGCAGGTCGTGCGCATCCTGCCGGGCGATCCAGAGATTGCGCAGGCCCAGATGTTCCGCCTGCATCAGCAAGTGCCCCACGCCGGGACCATGCACTTCGCAGGCGATGAAATCTTCTTCGGGAAATCGTGCCGCCAGCGCCAGAATATTTTCGCCATCGCCCGCGCCGATTTCGAGTGACAGAGGCGCGTGGCGACCGGTTACATCGGCAACACTGGGAGCGTCGACCGGCCACTCGCGCCCCGGCAGCAGTTCGTAAAGTGCTCTGCGCTGCGCCTCGGTAATGCGGCCTTCACGCCGGACGTAACTCCGGGTGGTGCGTAACGCGGGGCCGGTCGCGTGTATGTCGTCGTCTTCGCTCACGCGTGACTTAAACGTGGAAACGGCCGTCAATCGGAGACGATGCCGACGCATAGGCCCGCCGCGGCATGCGGCCGGCACGATAGGCAAGACGTCCTGCCTTAATCGCATGGCTCATGGCGCTTGCCATCATGACGGGGAATCCCGCTTCGGCGATGGCGGTATTCATGAGCACGCCGTCGCAGCCAAGTTCCATGGCAATACTGGCGTCTGAGGCTGTCCCGACACCGGCGTCGACGATCACGGGAACCTTCGCCTGCTCGATAATTTCACGCAGCGTGTAGCGGTTCTGGATCCCGAGCCCGGAGCCAATGGGTGCGGCAAGCGGCATGATGGCGACACAGCCAATCTCTTCCAGGCGCTTGGCCAGAATCGGGTCGTCGGTGGTGTAGACCATCACGTCAAAGCCGTCGGCTACCAGCGACTCTGCCGCTTTGAGCGTTTCAAGGATATTGGGATAGAGCGTGCGCTGGTCGGCGAGCACTTCGAGCTTGACCAGCCGATGGCCATCCAGCAGTTCGCGCGCGAGACGACAGGTTCGCACTGCGGAATCGGCGTCGTAGCAGCCGGCGGTATTGGGCAGGATCGTGTACTTGGCGGGATCGATGACGTCCAACAGGTTGGGCTCGCCGGCGTGCTGGCCGAGATTGGTTCGGCGCACCGCAACGGTCACGATATTCGCGCCGCTGGCCTCGATCGCCAGACGGGTTTCTTCCATGTCGCGGTACTTGCCGGTTCCGACCAATAATCGAGACGGGTAGACCGTACCCGCGACTACAAAGGGATCGTCTTGTTGTTCTGCCATCATCATTCGCGGCCTGCTGACATTAGGTAATGGGGTGGATTAACCGCCACCGATGGCGTGCACAATTTCAACGCGCTCGCCTGATTTGAGGCGACGCTCGGCGTGTTCGCTTTTGGGGATCAGCTCGCCGTCAATTTCGACCGCGATTCTGCCTTTAATCTCAAGCAACGCAATAAGCGCCGTTACCGAGCAATCGTCAGTAACCACTTGCTGCGTACCATTTACGGTGACTTCCACTATCGACTACAGCTCCACAACCAAGCCCTCGCGGGCAATCGTACAGATTAATTGAGCCCCACGATGACGGATGATTTTCAGGCAGTGCTGATGCATTTCGGCCACCTTTCCGTCGTCATGCGCAGGGTCATGGTGAAATAGGTAAAGTGCTTTTACGCCCGCATCAATCGCGTAGTTCACAGTGTCGATGTAACACGAGTGGCCCCAACCGCGCTTTTTAGTGTAGTCCTCAGGCGTGTACTGGGCGTCGTGGATGAGGATGTCGGCGCCGCGAATAAAATTGAGGTCGGCGTCGCGCTCTTCCTCGGCGATAGCGGTCATTTGTTCCCGCTCCTCCTCGCTGAACTCGCCTGCCCGCTGTTCAATCGCGGCATGCATAAAATCGACTTCATTGTCCGACACATAAACCACGGTCTTGCCTCCAACCGCGATCCGATAACCGTAGGTCACGCCAGGATGATGAACGCTCTGATAGCTGACGTGCATGGGCCCATACGAAAGCCCGGCCGCCGAGGGCTCAAGATATTCGATATCCGCCATCCAGTTACCCGTCTCCACCGGAAAGTACGGGACCTTCATCTGGTTGGAGAGATGCCGTTCGATTTCCGAGGCGGTCTGGCCGGGACCAAAAAACTTCAGCTGCCATTGGGGCAAAAATGCGGGGACAAAAAACGGCAACCCGCAAATGTGATCCCAGTGGTAGTGGGTAAAGAGCACGAGCAGTTCACGAATTTCGCTCTGGGTAAGGAGTTCATCGCCCAACGGGATTAACCCAGTCCCGCCATCACAAACGATCAGATGGTCGCCCGCGCGTACTTCAACGCAGGAAGTGTTCCCCCCCACCCCGAGATGCGTTGCATGGGGGGCAGCATGCGAGCCCCTCACCCCCCAAAACCTGACGGTTGCGCGACTCATTAAGGCGTCACCGGAGCGCTAGCCGTCACTTTGGCGATAGCCTCCCGCAAGGTCTGTGTGGTGAGGGGTTTAATCAAATAATCCGTAACACCAAGGCTCTTCGCCGTCGCGCGGTCCTGGGCATAGTCCTTGGAAGTGACAATGACCACAGCAGTGTCGTGATGCAGTGTCATGGCTCGCAACTCTTGGAGAAATGTCAGGCCATCTTTCTCGGGCATGATGATGTCCAGAAAGATTAGGGCCGGCTTGCGTTCGCCAAGTAGCGGCATGGCGGCCGCGGCTGAGGGAAACGCCACCGGCTCAACGTCCATAGAAGCCGCGATTCGTTGGAAAAATGATCTTGATGAGCTCGCGTCGTCGATCAACACGACCAAAGGCCTGACGGCGTTCATAGCACGGTCCATCCGTCAGTACGTTCCTGAAAAAGGAGTGTCATTATTCATCAGCAACGATGCGGCTTCCATCCGCCCGAAGCATCATCCCATGGCACAACTCGGTCGCCGACGATCGCCGAGTTGGCCGCGCGCTATTGCAATGGCTACAATGCCTCACGCTCTGCGGGTGTAGTTCAATGGCAGAACTTCAGCTTCCCAAGCTGATAGCGTGGGTTCGATTCCCATCACCCGCTCCACTTTTCTTTTTCTCTCGCGCCATTTACCGGGCCGGTCCGAGTTCCTGTTGAACATCTGCATGGTGCAACGTCTTATGGCGGGCGACTCCTGCCTCGGATGGCTGGCAACACCAGCGCCCCAAAACCTGACGGCTTGCGCTGGCTACTGAAGACCGCGGCCGAGAATCTGGCCGCCGGTCAGCAAACTCCCAGACCGATAGCTTTTAGCACGGTAGGCGATGGATATCCGCTATCGCGGCGCGGCAAAAAAAAGCCCCTCACAAAAATTGATCTTACTCACAGTTTCTGTGGATAAGTCTGTGAGCAACCCCCATCAAGCGAACTTTCACGGGCTTAAAACAAGGATGTTCGCCGGAATGCTCAGATCTTGACCAAACCCCTAATAAATCAATTGTTTGTGTTTGTTTATTGCCAAAAAAAAGAAGCATCGGCGCTAAATGGTTATTCTGCTTTCACCATGCATTCATATTGTGCATAAGCAAATCGAGCGCGCCCCCAAAAGAACCGGAAAGGCGAGCTAACGCCGGCCGCACCGATGCAGCCGGCTTATTGGGCAGCGCCCACCTTCAAAACAACCACCTTGGCGCCGCCTTCGATGAGGCGAGCCCGCATCGTCTGCACTTCTTCCAGCGATTTGATTGGGCCGACATGGACTCGATACCAGATTTCATGTCCCTTATTGGTGAGTTGCTGGATGGTCGAACTAATTCCCTGCAGCGCGAGTTGGGCTTTAGCCTGGTCGGCCTCCTCGAACTTCTGGTACGAGCCGACCTGAAGCAGGTAGCTCGCATTTGCCGGATCCGGCGTTGTGCCGGGGGCTGTTTTGGTATTACCCGACAGCTCGGCCTCAGGCACCTTCGCCTCTGAGCCAGGCAGGATTTTGTAAAAATCAAAGGTAGGTTTCGGCGAGGCCGAAACGGGTTCAGAGGGTGGTGGCATCACCTGCGGCTCCTCTTTGGCAACCGGCGCGAGAACCTCAGGGGTCGCAAGCTTTGCCGATTTGGTGGCCTCAGGGACGCGACCAACCATCACGAAGTAGACAACCACTGCAACGGTAAGACCGACCATTAACCCCGTAATGAACGAAATAACGCTACCGGGACCAGACGTCGTCGTTCGGGAGCCCGCACCACGCCGCACATCACGCGCCATTACATCTCCTCCGGTGCCGAAATGCCGAGTAGCCGTAAGCCATTTGCCAGCACGAGCTTAACCGCCTGACACAATAGAAGTCGTGCGCCCCGGAGTTCTTGCTCCGGCACCAGAATCTTGTGGGCGTTGTAGTACGCATGGAACTCGACGGCGACTTCGCGCAAGTAATTGGCGACCTGATGGGGTTCGCGATCGGCCGCGGCAGTTGCCACGACCTCCGGGAAGCGACCGGCCAACATGACCAGCGATTGCTCGCGCTTCTCCGTCAGAAGGTGACGCAAGTCCACCGCACTCGCCGTCGCCACCTCACCATCCTGCTGTGCGGCCTGTCGCAACACGCTGCAGATCCGGGCGTGCGCGTACTGGAGGTAGTAGACCGGGTTGTCCTGACTTTGCGATTTAGCCAGATCCAGATCGAAATCAAGATGCTGATCCTGACGGCGCAAGATATAGAAGAAGCGCGCCGCATCACGCCCGACCTCATCAAAGAGTTCGCGCAAGGTGACAAACTCACCGGAACGCGTGGACATCTGCACTCGCTCGCCGCCCCGATATAAGGCAGCAAACTGGACGAGCAAGATCTCAAGGCGATTGGCGTCCAGTCCCAGCGCGCCAAGAGCGGCCCGCACCCGGGGAATATACCCATGGTGATCGGCACCCCAAATATTGATGAGACTGGAAAAGCCACGGGCATATTTGTCGGCGTGATAGGCAATATCGGACGCGAAATAGGTGGCGATACCGTTCTCGCGCACCACTACCCGATCTTTCTCGTCGCCGAAGCGCTTGGAGGTAAACCACTGCGCCCCGGCGCGCTCTTCAATAAAGCCGCCTGCCGTGAGGGCAGCCAGCGAATGCTTTATTTGCCCACTGGCGAACAAGCTACGTTCTGAATACCAGTGATCAAACTCAACGCCAAAAGCGGCGAGGTCGTCCTTGATGCCGGCGAGAATCGAATGGCAAGCAAACCCGTGGAGTTCCAGATAACGCGTTTCGCCAAGACTCTGCCGGCAAGCGGCGATGATGGCGTCCAAGCGCGCTTCGGCATCGGGGTTATCTTCAACGACAGGCAAATGTTCTGGAACGAAGAATGCGCCGCGCGCAGACAGAAGCGCCCGGGCAATATCCCAAATGTACTCTCCGCGATAAGCATTTTCAGGCAGAGTTTGCGGGGAGCCTGAGACTTCCAGATACCGCAACCACACGCTCAAAGCCAGGATGTCCATCTGCCTTCCGGCATCGTTCACATAGTACTCAGTCTGGACTTCGCACCCGCTGGCGCGGAGCAAGCTGGCCAAAGCACTCCCATAAGCGGCGCCCCGACCATGGCCGACGTGGAGCGGGCCCGTAGGGTTGGCAGACACGAACTCAACCTGAACCCGCTGTCCGGCATTGGCGGTCGAATGGCCATAGTCATCGGCCGCATTGATGATCTGGGGCAGCACATCCAGCACGGCCGCCGCCTGCAGACGAAAATTGATGAAACCGGGCGGCAGAATTTCAATGGATTGTACAAATGACGGCGTGGAGAACCCTTCGATGACCGCGCCGGCCAGCTGTAGCGGCGGTCGCTTTGCCGTCTTCGCCAGCACCATCGCCACATTGGCACTCAAATCACCGTGGGCAGGATTCCGCGGTGGCTCAATCACAAATGCTGGCAAGGGGCCTTCGGGCAATTCCCCTCGGAGTTGCATGGACGCGAGGTGCGCGGCGAGCAAAGCGTGAAGTTGGTCTTTCAAAAGAAAATCGCCTGATTCGAGCAAGGCCGCATTTTACACAGAGGCCGAGACCACATGCAGGACCCACTCCGCATCCTGCTGATTACCCGAGCGCGGATCAGCCGGCTTCCTCAGGATCCACGTCGATATGCCACCGCACGCGATGGCGCAACGGCGATTCCTCAATCGCCTTCAGGATTTTCAGCAGCGCGTCGGCCAGCGCACCCCGACGTTCCGCCGAGACCATTAAAACTGCCCGGAATTTCCCTGCGCGGCGCTCCATCGTGGCCGGCACGGGGCCGGCGAGTCGAACCTCAGCGGCGACCAGAGATTTGGTCGCCCGACGGATGCCCGACAGGAACTCGGTGGGCAAAGCCTGCTGGCCGGCTTCTGCCCGAATGACGGCCATCGCAGTAAATGGGGGCAAACCGGCCGCTTCGCGCTCGGCGAGTCCCAAGGCCACAAAATCAGGGTAGTCACTTTCCAGCACCGTCCGCAGCACGGGGTGATCGGGGTGATGAGTCTGAATCAGCACCAAACCCGGTTTACTGCCCCGGCCGGCGCGCCCGGCCACCTGGATCACAAGTTGCGCGAAACGCTCGGCCGCCCGAAAGTCGGTCGCAAACAGGCGACTGTCGGCGTCGACAATGCCAACGAGCGTGACCTCAGGAAAATCGTGGCCTTTGGCGAGCATCTGCGTGCCCAGAAGAATATCCACTTCCCCGGCGAGCACAGCGGCGCATGCCGCCTCAAACTGGCCTTTTCGCCGCATGCTGTCACGGTCTATCCGCAGAATGCGACGCCCCGGAAACCGCTGATTCAACGCCTCCTCGACCTGCTCAGTCCCAACACCCAGCGTCATCGGCATCGGTTGCGGGCAGCAGGTCACCGGCTGGCGCGCGAGATTCCGTCCGGCCCCGCAGTGGTGGCAACTCAGGCGGCCCGACTCACGATGCAGCACCAAACGCGCATCGCAACGCTCGCATCGGGCAATCCAGCCACAGGCGTGACACATGACCAGCGGCGCATAACCTCTTCTGTTCAAGAAGAGCAGCACTTGCTGGCCTTCAGTCAGAACCTGGTCCATGGCCTTGCACAGTGCGTCGCTCAGACCGCCGGTTAGCGGCAGGCTGCGCACATCAAGCCCGCGGAGTACCGGCGGGATAGCGCCGGCAGTCCGTTCCGGCAGTCTTAATCGCGTGTACTTCCCGCGTCGGACATTCGACTCACTTTCCAGCGAAGGCGTCGCCGAGCCGAGCACAACGGGGATGCCGTCCTGTCTCGCGCGCATCACCGCAATGTCGCGCGCCGAATAGCGAAATCCCTCTTGCTGCTTGAAAGAAGCGTCGTGCTCTTCGTCAACAATCACCAGTCCCAGATTCGACAACGGCGTCCAGAGTGCCGATCGAGTGCCGATCAGGATCGCGACCTCGCCAACCCGGCATCGCTCCCACACGAGCGCTCGCTCCCGATCGCTTAAATCGGAATGCAGCAGTGCCACCTGAGACCCAAATCGACGCTGGAAGCGCCTGACAAGTTGTTCGGACAGTCCAATCTCGGGGATCAGCACCAGGGTTTGCCGGCCGCCGGCCTGCATCGCGCGCGCAAGGTGCAAATAGACTTCTGTCTTGCCGCTGCCGGTAATGCCTTCCAGCAAATAAGTTCGATAACGATCGGCCGCCTCCAGCACCGCTGCGCAAGCCAGCGCCTGAGCATCGTTCAAGTCCAGAAATGCCTCCAGACTTTCGGTCCCGATTGCCGCAACCGGTGGCACACGCACCGCGCAGAGCCACTGGCGTTCGGTCAGTTCGCGCAGTACCCGCCGCGCATCAAAGGGCAATGTCGACAGACCCGACGCCCGCAATGCTTCGCCGGCCGCAAGCCCTAGAACATGCGCTTGGCGGACTCCCAAACGGGTGCCGTTGCTCAGTGCCTGCTGCCCCGCCGCGGTCGCCACCCAAGCATCTTCCAGCGATTCGCGAGGCGCCTCGCCACGTCGCAATTCAAGCGGAAATACTGCTGCCAACACTTCGCCGGGTGGATGGCAGTAGTAATCCGCCGCCCATAACGCCAGCGCTAACAGCGAGCCTGGCAAGAGTGGCGTTTGGTCAATCAGCTCCGTGACGTTTTTGATCCGTTCAGCTGAGAGTGAAGCTTCACCAACCTCAACAATGACACCCAGCCGGCTGCCCTTGCCGAAAGGCACTCGTACGCGACAACCAATAAGTTCATCTGCATCGGGGCCGGCTGGAGCGTGGTAGTCGAAGACTTGTCGCATCGGCGCCAGCACCGCCACTTTCAGACAGCGCGCCACCTGCGCCCTCAGGGCTTCGACGAGCGGAGAAGCGCAATCTCCGGCAATACTTCGGAAGCCGCCGGAGAGTCGAGCAGTGCTGTCAGGCCCGGCATCGCCAGACGGCGATAGGGCGCGCCATCAAGCGGGGAAAGCGGTGGATGCGCCAAACGAACATGCGGCATTACCACTAAATCCAGGGCCTGCTCCTGAAACTCAACCGCCACAACAACGAAATCTTCGAACTGGCGGCCACCGAGCCGAAAGCTTCTCTCGTCCAGCGTGTAGGGAATGCGCCGCGCCATCAAAAATCGCGTCACTGCCTCCAACTCATCGCTAAACAGATGCAGCGTGATCGGGGAGTGTTCGAATGCCGTGCCATAGAGCGCTGGGCCTACCAGTCGCGGCTGAAATTCCGCCAGATTTTTCATCGCTGCCAAAGCGACTTTGCGCAAATTGAGCGTGCGCTCTGCAGTGCCGGCGGCGTCAAACAGGCGCTGATATTCCATGATTGCGGACATCACCTGCCGGTTATCCGGAAAACTGCGCGTTTCAGTCAGACCGAGATAATCGGCCGCCCGACGCTTTGCGTCTCCAAAATCGTCAGCCTCACCGTCAATCAGCATTCTGGCCGCGGCTTGCGCAAGTTCAATCTCAAAACGTTCTCGCTCTCCGCCCTGATGGTGGCGCCCTTGAGTACGTCGATGGTCCACTTTGCTCACGACTGCTTACACGGTTAAAACAACTGGTCGGCGGCAGCGCCAGCGGCATCATTCGCGGGCGCCGTGACGGCCGCTCCACCGGAGGTGCCAGCCCGGGGCACGTCCTGCTCGCGGAAGGACTCGAGAACGGCTGAACGGTTAGCGGCGCCGGCCAAGGCGCCGGTCTCGGGGTCGATACGCACCGTCACTATGCCTGGCGGGGCGTTTAGTTCGGTCTCGGGCATGTCTTTCAACGCCGTGCGCATGTAATCGATCCAGATCGGGAGAGCGGCGCGGGCGCCCGTTTCCTCGCCACCCAAAGGGTGGGTGTCATCAAAGCCAACCCACACAGTGGTCGCCAGTTTGCCGTTGAATCCCGAAAACCAGGCGTCTTTCTGGTCATTCGTGGTGCCGGTCTTGCCCGCAATATCTTTGCGTTTGAGTTCGATGGCGCGACGCGCGGTACCGCGCGTAATCACATCTTTCATCATCGAATACATCATGTAGGCATTCTGCGCATCAACGGCGCGAGGTGCTGTCCGGGCAAGGTTGTCCTGCTTTAGCGCATCGAGGTCCACTGGTTCGCCATCGCCGGCCACCGTACTGGCACAGCCATCACAAGCCAGCGCCGGATGTGAACGCTCGACAATAGCGCCGTCGTCGGTCTCGATACGTTCGATGAAGTACGGGCTGATGAGGAAACCACCGTTCGAAAAAGCCGCATAGCCCGTCACGATTGACAGCGGCGTCAACTCGCCCGTGCCCAAGGCCAGCGACAAGTTATGCGGCAAGGCTTTGGGGTCGAATCCAAAATGGCTGACGTGCGACAACACCTTGTCGACCCCCAACTCGCGCATCAAACGGATCGACACGAGATTACGGGAATTGGCGAGCGCGTCGCGCAGTCGCGTGGGGCCGTAGTAGGTGCCGGTGTAGTTTTCAGGGCGCCATACGGATTCCAAGCCCGGGGCATCGAACACAATCGGCGCATCATTAACAAAGCTGGCGGGCGTGAATCCGTTATCGAGCGCTGTCGAGTAAACGAAAGGTTTGAAGTTCGAACCGGGCTGCCTGAGCGCCTGAGTGACGCGATTGAATTTGCTCTTGGCAAAATCGAAACCGCCGACCAAAGCCTGAATGGCTCCGTCTTCGGACGCTAGCGAGACAAGTGCGCCCTCAACGGCAGGCACTTGAGCCAGCCGCCAATAGTCACCCGTCGGCGGCTTGGCGGTGATGTTTGCATCAAGGTGTTCGACCCGTATCAGGTCGCCCACCCTCAGGACATCGGAAGCTTGTTTCGGCGCCGCGCCAACGCCGTCACCGCGCTGCGGTCGCGCCCACGAGAGTCCCTGCCAGGGAATCTCTAACGTCGAACCGTCAACCAGCATTGCCAGGACGCGCTGATTCTCAACTGCAGTGACAACTGCCGCTCGCAGGCCTCCCAAGCCCGGATGGGGCAGGAGCAACTCGCGCACCGTCGCGGGTTCGTTGGAAGTTGACTCGAGATGGGCCTCTGGCCCTCGATAGCCGTGCCGACGGTCGTAGTCGACCAGACCTTTCCGCAAGGCCGCCACTCCGCGGTCTTGGAGCACCGACTTTACCGTCGTGTACACGCGGTAGCCTGTGGTATACGCCGCCGGACCGTATTTCTGTTCCATGGCCGTTCTGACCATTTCTGCAAGATACGGAGCCTCTGTTTCTGAGGGTTGGCCATGGAGCGATGCAGTTTCCGGTTCTGCCATAGCGCGATCGAAGGCTGCGCTGTCAATAAAGTTCAGTTCGCGCATCCTCCTCAGCACATAACCTCGGCGGGCAAGAGAAGCCGCAGCATCAGCAATAGGGTTAAGCGTCGAGGGCGCCTTGGGCAGAGCGGCGATCATCGCGAACTGGGCAACTGACAGATGGTCTGGTCCCACACCGTAGTAAACCTGCGCGGCGGCACCTACGCCGTAAGCGCGCTGACCCAGAAAAATTTTGTTCAGGTAAAGCTCAAGGATTTCGTCTTTGGAGAGTTCGCGCTCAATTTTCAGCGCCAACATGACTTCGCGGATTTTGCGGTCGAAGGTTTTCTCACGCGACAGGAAAAAATTTCGGGCAACCTGCATCGTGATAGTGCTACCGCCCTGCTTCTTTTGCTGGGACCGTAGCAATTCAAGCGAGGCGCGGACCATCGCCTGCCAGTCAACGCCCGGATGGTCATAGAAGCGTTCATCTTCTGCCGCAATGAACGCCCGCTTCAGTTGTTCCGGAATCTCACCGATAGCGAGAGGCTTGCGACGCTTTTCACCGAATTCAGCGATAAGGCGCCCATCGGACGTAAAGATTCGCATCGGCGTCTGGAAGCGAAGCTCTTTGAGGCTCTGCACATCCGGCAGTTCGGGAGAGATACGCCAGACGAGAAGCCCTGCCCCAAAAATCGCAGCGGCGAAGCTAGAGAGCAAGAGGTAGAAGGTGAGACGCAACATCTTGAGTTCAACGCCAGCGGGAGACACAAGATGTATTAGATTTCATCCCAACTATCCGAAGTAACTTTCGGTTTAATATCGTCTTTTTGATATTTTCAGTTTGTCTTTTGAGAAGGCGTTGCATATAGTCACTGACAGTTTCTGATCGCGATCAGAAAAAATCGCGCTAAAACGCTAATTTTTAAGGGATTTAACGTGGCGCTGCTAAGACGAAGTCAGGCTTCCCTCTTGGGAATCGACATCAGCTCAACTTCAGTGAAGCTCCTCGAACTGTCGCGGTCAGCGGGGCGCTATCGTGTCGAAAGCTACGCGGTTGAGCCGCTCCCGCCGAATTCCGTTATCGAAAAGACTATCACGGATCCGAATCTCGTCGGCGAAGCCATCGGGCGGGCCTGGAAGAAGTCCGGGACCAAAACAAAGCTTGCCGCCTGCGCTGTCGCGGGCTCTACCGTTATCACCAAAATCATCTCCATGCCCGCCAATCTGTCGGATGACGAGATGGAAGCCCAGATTCAAATTGAGGCAGACCAATACATCCCGTATGCGCTGGATGAAATCAGCCTCGATTTCTCAGTGCTGGGCCCCTCTCCGGTGGATCCGGGCAGGGTTGAAGTACTGCTGGCCGCATCAAGAAGCGACAACGTAGAAATCCGCGTCGCCGCGCTCGAAATCGGCGGCCTGCAGGCCAAGGTCGTCGACGTCGAGGCATTCGCCCTCGAGAACTCCATGGCACTCCTGAGTTCTCAGCACGGACCTCTGAATCAGGCCAGCATCGTGGCGGTAATGGATGTCGGCGCAACGGCCTCTGCCCTCAGCGTGATGGAGGGGTCAAAAATCCTCTATACCCGTGAGCAACTCTTCGGCGGCCGCCAACTTACGGACGAAATTCAACGTCGATACGGCCTGTCTTACGAGGAAGCCGGTCTCGCGAAGCGACAGGGCGGCCTACCAGACAATTACGAGCCCGAAGTACTCCGGCCGTTCATGGAATCAATGGCCCAGGAAATTAACCGCGCAATGCAGTTTTTCTACGCCGCTAATCAAAGCGGCGCCGTCGACCACGTGGTGTTGGCCGGCGGTTGCGCATCAATCACCGGCATTGATGCCCTGGTCCAGAGCAAAATCGAAACGCCAACGACCATCGCGAACCCGTTTGCGCAAATGACCATCTCACCGAAGGTGCGCGCTCAGGCGCTCACCAATGACGCGCCAGCGCTGATGATCGCCTGCGGCTTGGCCCTGCGGAGCTTCGACTGATGGCCAAAATCAATCTCCTACCGTGGCGCGCCGCGCTCAAGAAACAACGGCAAATCGAATTTGCAGCGATCATAGGCGCGATCGCTGCGTTTGCCCTGATGGTTTGGTTAGCGGTTCACCTTGTCTACGCCGACCACATTGCCTATCAAAACGACCGCAACACATTGCTGCAAACCGAAACCTCGAAGCTTGATTCCCAAATCAAGGAAATCCAGGAGCTTGAAAAAGAGAAGCAGCGCCTTATCGCACGCATGAAGGCGATCGAGTCATTGCAGTCGAGCCGGCCGTTGATTGTGAGAATTTTCGATGAACTGGTCACTACGCTGCCCGATGGCGTGTATCTGACCGATGTGCGGCAACAGGGTGACTCCATTGAAATTCAGGGGGTCGCCGAATCAAACGCCCGAGTCTCTAACCTGATGCGCAACATCGAAAAATCCCAGTGGCTGAAGGAGCCCAATCTGGAGATTATCGAATCTGCGGATACTGCTGGTCGGCGAACTGCAAAATTCCGGCTCAAGCTGAAACAAAGTCTGCCCCAAGCGTCAAGCGAGACGGGGGATAAACTCTCATGAAACTCGCAGATCTGAATAACCTGACACTCGACAACATAGGCTCCTGGCCTTGGCCGGTGAGAGTGGTCGTTGCCATTTTGGTTTTTTCGCTGATTCTGGGGCTCGGCTACTGGCAGGACATCAGTACTCAGGAAGAGGAACTGGCCAAGGCTCAAAATACCGAAGTCGAACTCAAGCAGACGTTCGAGGCCAAACAGAAAAAAGCGGTGAATCTGGCCGCATTAAAAGATCAGCTAGAAGACATCAAGCAAACGTTCGGCGACCTCCTCAAGCGCTTGCCTAACAAAACCGAAGTTGCGGCGCTGCTCGTTGATATTTCGCAGCAGGGACTTGCGGCGGGATTGGAGTTCGAACTCTTCAAACCCGGCGGAGAGGTTCCTACCGACTTCTACGTTGAGTTGCCGATCCAGATTCAGGTCACGGGGGATTTTCACGCCTTCGGACGTTTCATTAGCGGGATGTCCGACCTCCCCCGAATCGTCACGAATCACAATATCCATATCTCGTCCCGTCAATCTGGCGCGAAACTCACGCTTGAGACGACCGCCAAAACGTACCGCTACATGGACGAAGAAGAAGAATCGAAAAAAGCTCCCAGCAACGCGCCGAGGGCAAAATGAGTTTTTATCGCTACTTAGGTCTCATTTCGGTGGTCATGCTCGGTGGCTGCGCAGGATCCGACAAATCAGATCTGGAGCAGTACATTGCGTCCGTCCTGGCTCGCAAAGGCGGACAAGTCGCCGCACTACCCGCCATCAAACCCTATGAACGCTACCTGTACTCATCAGCGGACAACGGGCTAAGAGATCCATTTCAGCAAACCCTCGACCAGGAGAAGAAGGTCGAGGCCGTGGGACATGTCGTTGACGTCCAGCAAGAGAAATTCAACGACGAAATCCGAACGCACAATAGCGAAGAATTAGAAGCATTCGAGTTAGACACGCTGCGGATGGTCGGCAGCCTGCAGAGCGATAACGCCCTGTGGGCCATCATCAAGGACAACGCAGGCACAGTTCACCGTATTCAGGTGGGCAATTACCTAGGCCGAAATTACGGCAAGGTATTGGACATCAAGGAAGACCGACTTGAACTGCGCGAAATCGTCAAAGACAGCGAAGGTCGGTGGGAGGAGCGTAACGCTTCTCTGGCCTTGGCCGAACAATAGTAATGGGTCATCGGCCCCGCAGTATTCAAGAATGTTAACTGCCATCGTCAAAGCGAATCTTCCCCAGACGACAGGCAAGTTGGAGCGTAAAGCTATGCGAAATGCTTATAGGTTATTGGCCGGTTTGGTGATGGGGTGGTTGGCAATGAGTGCCTGTGCGACATCCCTTGATAACATTCGATTTACCGCACTGCCCGGCGACCGCGTCCAACTGGAACTGAAACTTTCCGACCCTGCCGCAACCGACCCTCTCAGCTTTACCATCGACAATCCTGCGCGGGTTGCATTGGATTTCACCGGGGTAAAACTCAATCTTCCTCAAAAATCGCAATCTGTCGGTGTTGGCAAAGTCGAAAGCGTCACCGCGGTCGAGGCCGGCGGTCGGACCCGCGTAGTCGTTAATCTCGTTCAGTTAGTGCCCTATGCCATCAACCGGAGCGGCGATGTCATCAAGGTCGTTCTGGAGGGTGTGCCGGCTGACTTAGCTTCTCCAACGGGACCCAAGACCCAAGCAATCGCCACCACTGCCAAGCCGGCCACGGCCGCAGGCGCGTCAATCACCATGCCGGGTACCGCGACAGGCGAACACCTGAAAGCGATCGACTTCAGACGTGGTGCGGGCGGTGAAGCCCAAATTGTGGTGGACCTTTCAAACCCCAAAATCGGCATCAACATCCAGGAGCAGGGCGGCAAACTGCTGGTTGATTTTATGGATACAAAGTTGCCGGAATCGCTGGATCGCAAGCTCGATGTGCGAGATTTCGCCACTCCCGCTTTGGAAATCGACACTTTCCGCCAAGGCAACGGCACGCGGATGGTCGTCACGCCGAAAGGCACCTACGAGCATCTGGCCTATCAGTCGGACAACATTTTCACGCTTGAACTGAAACCGCTCACCAAACAGCAGGAAGAGGCGCAAAAGAAAGAGAAGTTTGGCTACACCGGCGAGAGGCTGTCACTCAACTTCCAGGACATCGAGGTCCGGGCAGTGCTTCAGTTAATCGCAGACTTCACCGGCTTCAACCTGATTGCCAGTGACACAGTCTCCGGCAACGTGACCTTGCGCTTAAAAAATACCCCCTGGGATCAGGCGATGGATTTGATTCTTCGGACCAAGGGACTCGCCAAGCGCCAGACCGGCAATGTGGTGATGGTCGCGCCGCAGGAAGAAATCGCAGCGCGCGAAAAGCTGGAACTTGAAGCGCAAAAGCAAATTCAGGAACTGTCCCCGCTTAAAACTGAATTCGTCCAAATCAACTACGCCAAGGCCAGCGACATTTCCAGCCTGCTGAAAGCAAAAGAAAACAATCTGCTCTCCGCCCGCGGCAACATCACCGTCGATCAAAGAACCAACACGCTGTTGGTTCAGGACACGGCTGAAAATCTGACAGACATCCGCAAGGTCGTGGAGGCATTGGACGTGCCGGTGAAGCAGGTGCTCATCGAGTCCCGCATCGTCATCGCCAACGAGGACTTCAGCAGAGAGTTAGGCGTACGTTTCGGCTACAGCAAGCGATTCGACCACAAGACCAACCGGGTCAATGCGATCGGCGGCGGCATCGATGGCGACGTTAACTACGGCGGTACCACAACCTTCCATAGTGATGGGCTGGAGAACTACATCGTCGACCTGCCGGTGAACCCTGCCGCAGCCGCGTTCAAATGGTCGGTAGGCAAAATCGGGAGCTACCTCATTCAGCTCGAACTTTCTGCCATGCAGACAGAAGGCCGCGGTGAGGTGATTGCCAGCCCGCAGGTCATCACCGCCAACCAGAAAGAAGCCACCATTGAATCTGGCACTGAAATTCCCTATCAGGAAGCAAGCTCTGCCGGCGCGACCAGCGTGTCGTTCAAAAAGGCGGTGTTGAGCCTGAAAGTCACGCCGCAAATCACGCCGGATGATCGGGTTATCATGGACCTCACCGTCAATAACGATTCGGTTGGACAGGTATTCGCGGGCGTGCCCAGCATCGATACCAAGCAGGTTCAGACGCAGGTGCTCGTGGAAAACGGCGAGACTGTGGTTCTCGGGGGAATCTTCACCTCCACCAACAACAAGGATCAAACCAAGGTGCCGTTCTTCGGCGACCTTCCTTACTTCGGACACCTGTTCAAGCGAACTTCGGTGGAACAGAAGAAGCGCGAATTGCTGATTTTCGTGACACCCAAAATCCTCAAAGAGTCCCTTTCCCTGTCACAGAAATAGCGGGACACATCTGCGAGCAAAAGGGCCCTCTGGGCCCTTTTCTTTTTGCGCCACAGGTCAGGCTCTGCAACAATTCCGGCCGTGGAAAAGCCAGCGCGAATATTCCTGATTGGACCTATGGGTGCGGGCAAGACCACCATCGGCAAGCGCCTTGCCCGAGCCCTTAAGCGCCGATTCGTTGACTGCGATCACGAGATTGAACGCCGAACGGGCGCACGAATACCGTTGATTTTCGAGATAGAGGGCGAGAGCGGGTTTCGGTCGCGGGAAAAGCGGGTGCTTGATGACCTTACCTTGGAGGAGAATATCGTGCTCGCCACCGGCGGCGGAGCCGTACTGGATCCGGAAAATAGACTAGCCTTGGCCACTAGGGGACTCGTCGTCTACCTCCACGCTCCCATAGAACTGCTGGTGGCTCGCACGCGTAACGATGCAAATCGCCCGCTGCTTCAAGTGGCCAACCGAGCCGAAAAAATGCGGGAAATCTTCCGGCAGCGCGAACCGCTCTATCGGGAGATAGCTCACGTGACCATAGATACGGGCGCCCAATCCATGGGCGACATCGTCCACACCATCAGAGCGAGGGCATCGTGATCCGAATCGAGGTTGATTTAGCTGCGCGTAGTTATCCGATATTTATCGGATCGGGCCTCTTGCGCGATTCCGCCCTGCTGGGGCGAGCCATCAAATCCAGACAGGTCATGCTCGTCACTAACGAACTGGTCGACCCGCTCTATGCGCACTTTGTTGAAGAAGCCCTTCAAGACCGACAACTTCGCAAAGTCTCGCTAGCCGATGGCGAATCGAGGAAAACCATCGAAAGCTACTATCAGATTCTGACAGCCTTGCTCGAAGCCAAGTTTGAAAGGGGCTGCACGGTGGTTGCGCTGGGCGGCGGGGTCGTAGGAGATGTGGCCGGATTTGCCGCCGCCTCTTACCAGCGAGGAGTCAGTTTTGTGCAACTCCCCACCACGCTGCTGGCGCAAGTGGACTCCTCGGTTGGCGGCAAGACCGCCGTTAACCATCCGCTCGGCAAAAACATGATCGGCGCCTTTCATCAGCCTTCAGCCGTCATCGCGGATCTCGAAACACTGAACACCTTGCCACCCCGCGAATTCACCGCCGGTCTTGCCGAGATCATCAAGTACGGGCTGATTCGCGACCGGGACTTCTTCGACTGGATGGAGACCCACCTCGACCAACTTCTCGCCCGCGACACGGCAACCCTCTCGCTGGCCGTGAGACGGTCCTGTGAGAACAAAGCGGCCGTCGTTGGCGCCGACGAACAGGAAAGCGGCGAGCGGGCGCTGCTGAATTTTGGACATACCTTCGGCCATGCCATTGAACATGCGCAGGGCTACGGGAACTGGCTGCATGGCGAGGCGGTGGGCGCCGGCATGTGTATGGCCGCCAGGCTGTCGACGCGGATGGGCAACATCGCGCCAACCAGCCGCGACCGGATTATCAATTTGGTGGCGCGAGCGGGGCTTTCCACCGAGGCGCCGGAATCAAGCAGTCGCGCCCAGTTGCTTGAGGCGATGAGCATCGACAAGAAAAACAAGGATGGCCATATTCGACTCATTCTCCTCGATGCCATCGGCCATGCGTCGATACGAGATGATTACGACGAGGAGGCCCTGCTGGAAGTGCTGGGCCCGTCAGCGACCTTTCAGGCCGCCTGAAGCCGTATCTCCCACAGCGTGCTGCCCAAGCCCATGACCGCACTGGCTTCCTACGCCGTCATCGAATCAGCGAGCCTTGGCCGCCTGTTTGACGAGGCGCCACCACGATGGCGCAGCCAGTTTCAGCGCGATCGCGACCGCGTCATTCACAGCTCGGCGTTTCGGCGCCTGGAATACAAAACTCAGGTCTTCGTTAATCACGAAGGCGATATGTTTCGTACGCGACTCACACATTCGCTGGAAGTCGCGCAGATTGCGCGGAGCGTCGCGCGTGCCTTGCAGATTAACGAAGATCTGGTCGAGGCCATTTCGCTCGCTCACGACCTCGGGCATACCCCGTTTGGCCATGCCGGTCAGCATGCCCTGAACGCCTGCATGCGGGAATTTGGCGGCTTTGAGCACAATCTGCATTCCCTGCGGGTAGTCGACCTGCTGGAACAGCGCTATCCCGACTTCCCCGGCCTCAATCTGATGTACGAGACCCGGGAAGGCATTCTCAAGCATTGCAGCCATGAAAATGCGCAACGACTGGGACCACTGGGCCAGCGATTTCTGGCCCGCCGCCAGCCCTCGTTGGAGGCGCAACTTGCAAACGTCGCAGACGAAATTGCCTACAACCACCATGACATGGACGATGGTCTGCGCGCGGGCCTGCTCTCGCTCAGCCAGCTTCGGGAACTCGATTTTTTTCGGCAGACCGAAGACGAAATCCGCGCGCGCTGGCCGGCACTTGATCCCAAGCGGCAACGCTACACCGTCATCCGGGAAATGCTGAATCGGTCTGTGATCGACCTCATCGAGCATTCGACCGCCCAAATTGCGGCCAGACAACCCGTTGACGTTGAGCAGGTGCGTAGCACCCCGTTCACGATGGTGGATTTCAGCCCTGGGATGCGGGAACACCACCTGAGTCTAAAACGCTTGTTACGCACTGCCCTCTACGAACATCCGCAGGTGCAGGCAATGGCGCAAAGGTCACAGAAAATCGTGGCCCGTCTGTTTGAGGAATACATGGAAAGGCCGGTACTCTGGCCGCAGGACAAAGGCGTGCTGCCCGCCGAATTACTTCCGCGGGCCCAGGCCGTAGCAGACCATATCGCCGGCATGACCGATCGTTACGCCATGGCAGAACATGCCAAGCTAACCTCCGGTAACGACAGCACTGACTAAAAGGGCACGCGTGGATATATCGCTCACTAACCCAACGGCAGCATTTGGTTCGGAACTGCCATCAGGCGGGCTCTATATCAGTCCGGTGCTGCAACAACGTACAGACCTTATCGCCCATCTCCTGGAGTTTGGGCGGCAGTTAATTTTGCTCACGGGGGACCCGGGCACCGGAAAATCGACCGTCCTGCGCTCCATCGCCGGCGCCTCGGCCGAGCGCTGGCGCTGCATCACGCTAAATGCGGGACCGCTGCTGAGCGCGCAAAGCCTGCTCACTCAAGTTGCCGCCGCACTCGATATCGACGCCGACGACAGCGCGGCGGCGAGCCCGCTGCTGGAATCGCTGCGCCAGAAAATCACCCACCTGGAGCGTAACGGTAAAACGGTCGTGTTGATGGTGGATGATGCCGACCAGCTGCCCGTTGAAACCGTCAGCGTGCTGCTGGGCCTGGCACGCACCGAAGAACCTTTGGCGGAGGCGCGGGTTTTGATGACGGCAGCGCCGGAACATGCCGCCCTGCTGGCCGCGTTACAAAGGGACCGCCCCCAACATGGCCTGGTCCATGTCGTCGAAATTCCGCCGCTGGCCGAGACCGAGACCCGCGCCTTTCTTGAACAACGTCTGAGCGCACTAGGCGCCACGGTTGAAGAATGGTTTTCGCCGGAAACCATCGCGCACATCGGGCAGGAGGCAAACGGCAATCCCGGCGTACTGGTGGCGCTTGCCCGTCAGGCGATGATGGGCAGAGCACCCAGCGCCAGCCAGACACGGCCATCCCGGCCTTGGGAAAGCGCTCTCACAACAGTCCGCAAACAACTGGCAAACCCGAAACTGCGCCCCTTGCTGGCAGGGGTACTGGCAATTTTAGCCATTGGCCTGTGGTTCATTTTCAGCGGCGCCCCCGAACCCGCTCCCGCGCCCTTGAGCACGACAGCCGAGATCCCGGCACCGACCTCAGCGCCCGTCGAGGCACCTGCGGCTCCCCCGGCGAGCCCCGCTAGCGAAGTCACCACCAGCGCTGGCGACCGGCAAAGAATGGAAATCACCCTCCCTGATTCTGGCGGCAGCCCAAACCCCACCGGCCCGACGGCGCCCGCCTCGACGGCCGAGATGGTGCCGCTCCCGCCGGTGGCGAGCACGGGCGCGGCGCAAACCACACCGCAAGTTGCCACCCCATCAGGCACGCCAACGCCGCCCGTCGTTGAGGCGCCAGTTCATCAGCCCCCCCCAAAACCCGCGCCTGCCAGGAAAGTGGAGGAAAAGCCGAAACAGGCCATCACCAAATCACCGAACAAGCCGGCGCCGGCCAAGTCGACTACCGCGAGCAAGCCGAAGGCGACCCCTTCCACCAAGACCGCTCAGGCAACGAAGTCACAAGTCTCAACGCCGGCGAAACCGCTACACAAGGCACCCGCCCCGCAGGCCGCGCCTGAAATTGGTTATACCTTGCAGCTCTTTGGCGTGAGCGAACGCACGGCCGCATCCGGTTTTATCAGTCGCCACGGCATTGGTGGGTCGGCGCGCATCATTGATACCAAGCGCAATGGAAAACCGTGGTACGTGGTCGTCTACGGTCGCTACACCGCACGTACTGCAGCCCAAAATGCGGCCTCCCGCCTGCCGCCGGCCATTGCCCGCGAAGTGCAGCCGTGGGTGCGGGACGTCAGGAGCGTGAACGCCCTTCAGCACTAAGCGATAGCGCCCGGGAAGACGCCGAGCGGGCGGGCGAGGCGAAAGCCTGGCCGGTTTTAGCTGCACCGCAAAAAATGCTTGCCTCAACCGTGACACTCCGCTAATACGACGGCTATACTTCCCGCCCTTTTTGGCTCAGTTTTCATCCCCTGCCCAAGGGGTTATCAGAACAGGTATCTCTTAGATGTCGATCGAGCGCACCACCTTTCCCCATCAGGGTCGGCCTGAAGCAGGCCTCTATGACGCAAGCACGGAACACGACGCCTGTGGCGTTGGTTTCGTCGTGGACATGAAAGGGCGCAAATCGCATCAAACCATTGAGCGCGCGCTGACCATCCTCGACCATCTCGAACACCGAGGGGCCTCCGGCGCCGAGATCAACACCGGGGATGGCGCCGGGATTCTCATCCAGATCCCCGACCGGTTTCTCCGCCGCGAATGCAGCACGCTGGGTTTCGAACTCCCGCCCGCCGGACAGTACGCCGCCGGCATGATCTTTCTGCCGCGGGCTGCCGCCGACGCCGCCGCCTGCGAAAACGAATTCGCTAAAGTCATCACCGAAGAAGGCCTGACGCTCCTCGGCTGGCGCGAACTCCCCTTTGACGACTCCGCCATCGGCCCCACCGCGTTGGCCTGCGAACCCGCGTTCAAGCAGCTGTTCATCGGCCGGCCCGCCCACATCACGGATGGCGACACCTTTGAGCGCAAGCTCTACGTGGTCCGCAAACGCGTTGAACACGCCATCTGGCAGTCTTCGCTGGCAGAAAAGCAGCTCTTCTATGTGCCGAGCCTTTCCCACCGCACCATCGTTTATAAAGGAATGCTGAACGCCGTTCAGGTGAAGATGCATTTCCCCGACCTGTCCGATCCGCTCGTCGAGAGCGCGTTGGCGCTGGTTCACCAGCGGTTTTCGACCAATACCTTCCCGTCCTGGCCGCTGGCGCACCCGTTCCGGTACATCGCGCACAACGGCGAAATCAACACGCTCCGGGGCAACATCAACTGGATGCGGGCGCGCGAAGCGCTGTGCCAGTCCGAGCTCTTCGGCGACGACCTGAAGAAGCTCCTGCCCATCGTGATTGAGGGCAGCTCAGACTCCGCCAGCTTCGATCAGGTGCTGGAATTCCTGCACATGGCCGGCCGCCCGCTGCCGCTGGCGGTGCTGATGATGATTCCGGAAGCCTGGAGCGGGCATCAGGAAATGGATGCCGCGCGTAAGGCCTTCTACGAATACCACGGCTGCCTGATGGAGCCCTGGGACGGCCCGGCCTGTATCGCTTTCACCGACGGCCGCATCATCGGCGCCGTGCTCGACCGCAATGGCCTGCGCCCCTCCCGCTATTACGTGACCAAGGACGACATGGTCGTCATGGCGTCCGAAGTGGGCGTGCTCGATTTCCCGCCCGAGAACATCGCCATTAAAGAGCGCCTGCATCCGGGCCGCATTTTCCTGGTCGACACGGAAGCGGGCCGCATCATCGACGATGCGGAACTGAAACAGCGCTACATCGACGAACATCCCTACGCCGACTGGCTGCAGGAAAACTATGTCCCGCTGTCGGCGCTACCGGCGCCGGCGCATGTGCACGCGATCGACCATGACACCGTGCTGCGTCGGCAGCAGGCCTACGGCTACACGCACGAAGACCTGCGGGTCATCCTGCAGCCGATGGCCGAAAAAGGCGAAGAGCCGATCGGTTCCATGGGCACCGACGCGGCGCTGGCCGTACTCTCGAACAAGCCACGACTCCTTTACGACTACTTCAAACAGCTCTTCGCGCAGGTGACCAACCCGCCGCTTGACGGCATCCGCGAAGAACTGGTCACGCAGGTTTCCACCCCCATCGGGCCCGAAAGCAATCTGTTGGCGCCTTCCGCCGCCAGTTGCCGCCGCATCAAGCTCGACTCCCCGGTGCTGAACAACGAAGACCTCGCTCGCTTGCGGCACGTGGATGGCCCCGACTTCCGTTCCCAGACGGTCACCGCGCTCTACCCGATTGCAGAAGGTCTGGCCGGTCTCGAGGCCGCCCTTGAGCGCGTGTTTGCGGAAACCGACAAGGCGATCGATGACGGCTACTCCTTCGTTATCCTCTCCGACCGCGGCATGGATGGCACCCACGCCCCCATTCCGGCTCTGCTGGTGACCGCCGGCACGCACCATCATCTGGTGCGCAACGGTCGCCGCATGCGGGTGGGCTTGCTCGTGGAATCCGGCGAACCGCGCGAGGTGCATCACTTCGGCACCCTCATCGGCTATGGCGCCGACGCCGTGAATCCCTATCTGGCGTTCGAAACGCTGGACGACCTGCTCCAACAGGGCATCATCAAGGCCGGCGCCGTGAAGGGCCGTAAGGGCGATGAACCCTTACACGACACTGCGGTGCGCAACTACATCAAGTCGGTCAACAAGGGCTTGGTGAAGGTGATGTCCAAAATGGGCATCTCCACCGTGCAGTCGTATCGGGGCGCACAGATTTTTGAGGCCGTGGGTCTCAATCAAAACGTGGTGGACCGTTATTTCACCTGGACCGCCACCCGCATCGGCGGCATTGGTCTTGATGTCATTGAGCGCGAAATCAATATTCGCCATCACCATGCCTTCCCGAACCGCCTTATCGGCAAGCCGGATCTGGATTGGGGCGGTGAATATCAGTGGCGTCGCGATGGCGAATACCACCTGTTCAACCCGGACACTGTCTTCAAGCTCCAGCACGCCACGCGCAGCGGCCGGGAAGACATCTTCCGGGAGTACACCAATCTGGTGGACCAGCAGAGCGAGCATCTGGCGACGCTCCGTGGCTTGTTCAAACTGAGAGAAGCCGCGCAGCCGCTGTCGATTGACGACGTTGAGTCGGTCGAATCGATCATGAAGCGCTTCCAGACGGGCGCCATGTCCTACGGCTCTATCAGTTCCGAGGCGCATGAAACGCTGGCGATCGCGCTCAACCGCATCGGCGGCCGTTCGAACACCGGCGAAGGCGGCGAAGATCCGGCGCGTTTCAAACCAGACGCCAACGGCGACCTCCGCCGTAGCGCCATCAAGCAGGTCGCCTCCGGCCGCTTTGGCGTGACCAGCGAATATCTGGTCAACGCCGACGACATCCAGATCAAGATGGCGCAGGGCGCGAAGCCCGGCGAAGGCGGCCAGCTCCCGGGCCACAAGGTGTATCCGTGGATCGCCAAGGTGCGCTACTCAACGCCGGGGGTCGGCCTCATTTCCCCGCCGCCGCACCACGACATCTATTCCATCGAAGACTTGGCCCAGCTCATCCACGACTTGAAGAACGCCAATCCGCAAGCCCGCGTGCATGTGAAGCTGGTGGCGGAAGTTGGCGTGGGCACCGTGGCGGCAGGCGTCGCCAAGGCCTATTCAGACGTCGTGCTGATTTCGGGCTATGACGGCGGCACCGGCGCCTCGCCGGTGACCTCGCTCAAGCACGCTGGCGTGCCCTGGGAGCTTGGTCTGGCCGAAACCCAGCAGGTGCTGGTGGCCAACAAACTCCGCGACCGCATCGTGGTGCAGGTTGACGGCCAGATGAAAACCGGGCGCGACGTCATCATCGGCGCCCTGCTCGGGGCGGAAGAATATGGCTTTGCCACCGCCCCGCTGGTGGTGATGGGCTGCATCATGATGCGCGTCTGCCATCTCAACACCTGCCCGGTCGGGATCGCCACGCAAGACCCGCGACTGCGCGAGAAATTTGCGGGCAAGGCGGAGTTCGTGGAGAACTTCTTCCGCTTCATCGCGCAGGAAGTCCGCGAATACATGGCCAAGCTCGGCTTCCGGACCATGGACGAGATGATCGGCCGTGCCGACTGTCTGGAAGTAAATCAGGCCGTTGACCACTGGAAAGCCAAAGGCCTCGACCTTTCCAAAATTTTGTATCAGCCGGTGGTTGCCGAAGGCACCGCGATTCGCAACACCCGCACGCAGGACCACGGTCTGGACCGCTCGCTCGACCGCCGCGTGCTGGTGCCGGGCTGCATGGAAGCGCTGGAAAAAGGCACGCCGGTCACCCTTGATGTACCGGTGCGCAACGTCAATCGCACGGTCGGCACCATCCTCGGCTATGAACTCACGCGCCGTCACGGCGGCGCGGGCTTGCCCGACGACACCATCCGCCTGAACTTCACCGGCTCGGCCGGCCAGAGCTTTGGCGCCTTCGTGCCCAAAGGGATCACCATGAGCCTCGAAGGCGATTCGAACGATTACATTGGCAAAGGCCTGTCGGGCGGCAAAATCATGGTGTTCCCGCCGCGCGAAGCCACCTTTGTGGCGGAAGAAAACATCCTCATCGGCAACGTGGCGCTGTATGGCGCCACCTCTGGCGAAGCCTACTTTCGCGGCCTGGGCGGCGAGCGCTTCTGCGTGCGCAACAGCGGCGCCGAAGCTGTCGTGGAAGGCGTTGGCGATCACGGGTGCGAGTACATGACCGGCGGCCGCGCGATCATCATCGGCAGCACCGGCCGCAACTTCGCGGCTGGGATGTCCGGCGGGATTGCCTTTGTATTCGACCCGCACAACCGCCTGCCCGGCCGTTGCAACACCGACATGGTGGATCTGGATCGCATCGAAAGCGACGAAGACGAAGCCTGCGTACAGCGATTGCTCGCCAATCACGTGCGCTACACCAAGAGCCCGGTAGCGGAGCGGATTCTGCGCGACTGGGCCACGACCAGGACGCAATTCGTGAAAGTCATGCCCCGAGATTACAAACATGTGCTGGCCGCCATCGCGCGGGCCCGCGCGGCTGGCCTGCCCGAAGACGAAGCCGTAATGGAGGCCTCTCATGGCTAAACCTACTGGCTTTCTGGACGTCGGGCGCGAGAAACAGCCTTATCGTCCGGTCGAAAACCGCCTGCGTGACTGGTCGCAGGTGATGCAGCCCTGGGAAGGCAAGGCCCTGAACCAGCAGGCCTCGCGCTGCATGGACTGTGGCATTCCGTTCTGCCATCAGGGTTGCCCGCTCGGCAACCTCATTCCGGATTGGAACGATCTGGTCTATCGCGACCGCTGGCAGGAAGCCATCGAGCGCCTGCACGCCACGAACAATTTCCCCGAATTCACCGGCAGCCTGTGCCCCGCCCCCTGCGAGGGCGCCTGCGTGCTGGGCATTAACGACAATCCGGTCACGATTAAAGCGGTCGAGCTCGCCATCATCGATCGCGCGTTTGCCGAAGGCTGGGTGAAGCCCCTGCCGCCGCAGACCGAAACCGGCAAAAAGGTCGCCGTGATTGGTTCGGGCCCCGCCGGCCTCGCCGCCGCCCAGCAACTGCGCCGCGCCGGCCATGCGGTAACCGTATTCGAGCGCGACGACCGCCTTGGCGGCCTGCTCCGCTACGGCATTCCCGAGTTCAAGATGGAAAAGAACGTCCTCGACCGCCGGCTCGAGCAGCTCCGCGCCGAAGGCGTGAGCTTCCGCACCAGCGCCAATGTCGGGGTGGATATTGATGCCGCCGCCCTCCGCGCGGAATTCGATGCCATCCTGCTGGCCGGTGGCGCCACCGCGCCGCGCGACCTGCCGTTGCCGGGTCGCGAGCTGCGCGGCGTTCATTTCGCCATGGACTACCTCACCCGACAAAACCGTCGGCTGGAAGGCGACACGCTGCCGGAAGAACCAGAATTCAATGCCCACGGCAAAAACGTGGTGATTATCGGGGGGGGCGACACGGGTGCGGACTGCCTCGGCACGGCCCACCGTCAGCTCGCCAAGCACATCGAGCAACTCGAAATCATGCCCAAACCGCCGGCGACGCGTGGCGGCGACAATCCCTGGCCCGAATGGCCGCGGATCTACCGCACCGCTTCCGCCCATGAAGAAGGCGGCGAGCGGGTTTACGCGGTCTCCACCAAGCGCTTTATCGATGACGGCACCGGCGCCGTGCGCGCGGTGGAAATCGTCAATGTGGAAACCAAATCGGAAAACGGCCGCCTGACCTTCGCCGAAGTGCCGGGCAGCGAGCGCGAACTGCCCTGCGAACTCGCCCTGCTGGCGATGGGTTTCGTGGCCCCGGAACGTCCGGCGCTGGACCAGCTGAAGGTCAAACTGACCGATCGCGGCAACGTCTGGCGCGACAAGCAGTGGATGACCTCTGAGCCGGGCGTCTTCACCGCCGGCGACATGCAGCGCGGCCAGTCGCTCATCGTGTGGGCGATTGCTGAAGGCCGGTCTGCTGCCGCCAGCATCGATCGCTTCCTGATGGGTCAGACCGACCTGCCGGCGCCGCTCTCCTGAGCCTCGCCGGTCGGTGACTGCCCTCCAAAACGACCGCTTTCTGCGTGCGCTCCGCCGCCAGCCGGTGGATCGCACGCCGGTCTGGATCATGCGTCAGGCGGGGCGCTACCTGCCGGAATATCGCGCCACCCGCGCCCGCGCCGGCGACTTCCTCAAGCTCTGCAAAACGCCCGAGCTTGCCTGCGAAGTGACCTTGCAGCCCTTGGCACGCTTCCCGCTGGACGCGGCCATTCTCTTCTCCGACATTCTGACCATTCCCGACGCCATGGGCCTCGGCCTGTCGATTGATGAAGGCGTCGGCCCACGACTCGCCAGCCCCGTGCGCTCTCAGGCAGACGTCGACCGTTTGGGCGTGCCGGATCCGCACGACGATCTGGGCTATGTGTGCGACGCGGTGCGCCTCATCAAACGCGAACTGGGCGGCCGGGTGCCCTTGATTGGGTTTGCGGGCAGCCCCTGGACGCTCGCCACCTACATGATCGAAGGCGGCGGCGGCGACCACGATTTCAAACGCGCCAAGTCCTGGGTCTACGGCGAAACCAAGGCACTGCATCAGTTGCTCGAGGTCGTGACGACTTCCGTCATCAGCTACCTCAAGGCCCAGCGCGAAGCTGGCGTCGACGCGCTCATGGTGTTCGACACCTGGGGCGGCGCGCTGGCGGCCGAGGCCTATCGCGAATGCTCGCTGCAGTACATGGCGCGCATCGTGAGTGAACTGGGCGACGCGGTGCCCACGATTCTCTTTACCAAGGGCGGCGGATCGTGGCTGGAGTCGATAGCCGACACCGGGTGCAGCGCGGTTGGTCTCGACTGGACGGTGCCGCCGATGGAGGCGCGTCGCCGCATCGGACACCGGGTGGCGCTGCAGGGCAACCTGGACCCCGCCGTGTTACGCGCACCGATCCCGGTGATTGAGCAGGAAGTGGCCGCCACGCTGCGGGCCTTTGGCCCAGCGCCCGGTCATATCTTTAACTTGGGCCATGGCATTACGCCCGATATCAACCCCGAGCACGTGGCCGCGCTGGTGGCCGCCGTGCATCGCGGCGTCTAAGGTCTGGCGCCGCCTAGTCCTCGACGATCGCCAGCTGATTTTTGCCGGCCTTCTTCGCCTCGTACATGGCGTGGTCGGCGCGATGCAAAATTTCCTCGACCGATTGCACGCCGTCCGAAAACACCAGCAGCCCTACGCTGGCGGAGCAGCGCAGCGCAGGTCCCGCTTCAATGTTCGCCAAGGCCGCCAGCAGTTTCTCGCCGACGCCGCGCGCGTGGGTCAGCGCCGCCACCCTGTCGGTGCCGATCTGGTCCAGCAGCACCACAAACTCATCCCCACCGATGCGGGCCACGGTGGCTGCGGCACGCAACACCGACTGGATGCGCGATGCGACTTCCACCAGCACGGCATCTCCCCCGCCATGCCCGTAGAGGTCGTTGATACGCTTGAAGTCGTCCAAATCGATAAAGAGCAGTCCCGCGTGGAGCCCGCTGCGCCGGGTTTTGCCCAGTACCACTTCAATCCGATCGACCAAGGCGCGGCGGTTGGGCAAATGGGTGAGTGGATCCTGTAGCGCCCAGCGCTCGGTCTCCTCGGCGCGTCTGGCCGCGTCCGACACATCCCGCGCAATCCCGCAGGTGCCCGCTAAAGCGCCAAATTCATCAAACACCGGCGACACCGAGAGAGAGATGGTGAGCTTGTGACCGTCTTTATGCCGGCGCACCGTTTGGTAGTGCTCGATGCGCTTGCCTTGCTTGATCTGTGAATCAATCTCCAGAAATTCGGTTTCCTGAAGCTCGGACGGCATCAGCATGGTGATGGGGTGGCCGATGACTTCCTCGGCGCGATAGCCAAACAGGTGTTCGGCGGCTTCATTCCAACTGGTCAAACGGCGTTCCATATCGCGCGTGAAAATGGCGTCGCTTGAGCTGGCGATAATCGATTCCAGGAAAGCGAGCTTGGCCTCCAGCTGTTTACGCAGGCTGATGTCGACAATCGCGGAAGCGGTCCCCAACACGCCGTCGGCCGCATCAAAGATTGCGGTGGTGGTAACGGCCACATTCAGGCGCGTGCCTTCGCGCCGCAACCACACGGTATCGGTCGCTTCTACCACCACACCGCCCGCGACCTCGCGCTGGATGCGGGAATGTTCGGCGCTCCCCTCGGCGGGGATAAGGGCCATCAGCGGCATGCCGAGTGCGTCCGCCGGCGAATAACCAAACATCTGCTCCGCGGCCGGATTCCAGGCGTTAATAAAGCCGCTGGCATCGGTACTGATCAGGGCTTGCCGTGAATACAGGATGACCGCTTCGGCCAGCGAGCGGACGTAAGCCTTGGCGATCATCGTTGAGGTGTCCCTTTGTTTGTCGTCCATCGGTCACCTTACCCGCTGACCTATCGGTCGGGTAATGCCGCGATCAGGATGCGAGTGCGTGCATCCGCGGAGTGTCAGCGCCCAGCACACGCACGCGATTCTTGCCGGCAGATTTAGCTTGGTACATGGCGTGATCGGCGCGAGACAGGAGCTGCTCGCGGGTAATCGTCTCGCCCGCAAACAAGGTCACGCCCACGCTGGCCGAACACACCGCAGAACTCACATGAATTTGCCGCAGCCGACGCAACAGCTTTGCAGCCACTGCTTTG
>CANFVX010000006.1 GCA_947450495.1 Gammaproteobacteria bacterium | reverse complement strand
TCTGCATCGCGACCTGCCAGGCGAGCAGCAGGCCCTCAAAAAATACGGCGAGAGCTGGCGCTACGGTGGCGGCTCGGTGTGGACCACACCGGCCATTGATGAAGCCCGCGGCCTGCTCTACCTCGGCACCGGCAACCCGGCGCCGCAAATGGACGACCCGACGCGTCCGGGCGACAACCTGCATTCGGTGAGCCTCGTGGCGCTGGAACTGAAGACCGGCAAGCTGCGCTGGGCCTACCAGCAGGTGCCGCACGATCGCTGGGGCTACGATGTGGCGAGCCCGCCGGTGCTGTTCACGATGCAGGTGAACGGCAAGCCCCGTGAGGTGGTCGCCGAGGCTGGCAAAGTGGGTTACCTCTTTGTGCACGACCGGGAGACCGGCGAACTGCTGCAACGCTCGGCGCCCTTTGTGCCGCAGGAGAATCTCTTCGCCCGACCGACCGAAGCCGGGGTGCGCATCGCGCCCGCCGCGCTCGGGGGCTGCTCCTGGTCGCCGATTGCGGTGGATAGCGCGAACGCGCGGGCCTATCTCACCGCCATCCACTGGCCTGCCATGTACTACTCGCGCCAACTGCCGGCGGCCAAGGGCCTGCCCTGGACCACCTACACGTTGGTGCAGCCCGTGGAAGCGAGCGCGAGTTACGGCCTGCTGAGCGCGGTCGATCTCACTACCGGCAAACTCGCCTGGGCGCAGAAAATGGACAAGCCGATGATCGGCGGCGTGCTCGCCACCGCCGGGAATGTGCTGTTTGCGGGGGAATCGGGCGGCGCGCTGAGTGCGTTTGCCAGTGCCGACGGGCGCAAGCTGTGGTCAGATCAGGTCAGCGCCGGTGTGAATGCACCGCCGGTGACGTACACCGTGAACGGACGTCAATTTGTGGCGGTCGCCGCCGGGGGAAATGTGTTGTTTGGCTTCAAAACCGGGGATGAACTCATTGCTTACGCGTTGCCTTCGCCATGAAACCGCCAGCGTCGTCCGACGTAAGCCTTTCCGCGACCCACGCGATGTGTGAGGCGAGCGTCTTGTCCACCCGCAAGCCTGTTGCCTGCCTCTGCATCGCGTCGGGTCCCCTCCCTGTCACAGGCGCCCGCGATGTCCGCTAGGCGCCCCGACTTCAAAGCCTTCTTGCGCGCCGTGCATCTGGGCCTCGCCCTCATGCTGCTGATCGCCAGCCTGCCGTTTTTTGCCGCTGCCTTTTATGGTTGGTTGACGGCCGACCAGTTCAGCGGCTTTGCCAACTACGAAGAGATGATGCTCACCACCGCGCGGGACGCGCTGATTAAAGGCGCGCTGTGCGCCGGCGGCGCGGTGTGGCTCATCGTGCTGTGGCGTCAGCAGTATCGCTAGCGCCGCTTTCCCCACTAATTCATTGTCGCGAGGACCTCGCATGAAATACGTCAAACTGGGCAACACCGGCCTGCGGGTGTCACCGCTCTCGCTGGGCTGCATGACTTACGGCACCCCGCAATGGCGCGACTGGGTGCTGGACGAAGCGGCCTCGCTGCCGTTCATTGGTCGTGCGCTGGAGATGGGCATCAACTTCTTCGACACCGCCGACGTCTACTCACTGGGGGAAAGCGAAGTCGTGCTCGGACGCGCGCTCAAACATTTCGGGGCCAAGCGCGAGAACGTCGTCATTGCCACCAAGGTGTGGAATGTGATGAGCAGCGACTGCAACGACCGCGGGCTGTCGCGCAAACACATCATGCAGGGCGTGGACGCTTCACTCCGCCGGCTCGGCACCGACTACATCGACCTCTATCAAATCCATCGCTACGACCCGCACACCCCCATCGAGGAAACCTTGGAGGCCCTGAACGATCTCGTGCGTATGGGCAAAGTGCTCTACCTCGGCGCGTCGAGCATGTACGCCTGGCAGTTCGCGCGCATGCTGGCGGTGCAGGAGCGCCATGGCTGGAGCCGTTTTGTGTCGATGCAGAATCACTACAACCTGGTCTATCGCGAGGAAGAGCGCGAGATGGTGCCGCTGTGTCGCAGTGAGGGCATTGCGGTCGTTCCCTGGAGCCCGCTCGCGCGCGGCTTTCTCGCCGGCAATCGGGGGGAAGTCAAAGCGGGCGAGACCACGCGGGCCAAAAGCGATGATTTTGCGCATCGTCTCTACTATCAACCCGACGACCACAAGGTGGTGGCGGCGGTGAGCGCGGTGGCGGCGGCGCGCGGCGTGCCCAACGCGCAGATCGCGCTGGCTTGGCTGCTAGCCCAGCCCGGCGTCACGGCGCCGATTATCGGGGCCTCCAAACTGCCGCACCTGGAAGACGCCTTCGCGGCGCTATCGATCACCCTTGATGCGGAAGAATTGAAAGCGCTGTCAGCGCCATATCGCCCGCATCCCGTTTTAGGCATTTCGATGTGAGCAAACAATTTGCCGGACAGGTCGCGCTCATCACCGGCGGCGCTTCCGGGATAGGTCGTGCGACCGCGCTGGCGTTCGCTGCCGAAGGCGCGCTGGTGGTGGTGGCCGACCGTAACGAGCAGGCGATCGAGGACACCGTGACTGCGCTGGAAGCAGCGGGTACCGAGGCGCTGGGCATGGTGTGCAACGTCTCGCGCGATCACGACGTTGCGGCAATGGTGGCGCGCACGGTGGAACACTTCGGGCGCCTTGATATTGCGTTCAATAACGCCGGGATTAATCCGCCGCTCGCCACGCTGGGCGAGGTGAGCGAGGAAGATTTCGACGCGGTGATTGCGGTGAATCTCAAAGGCGTGTGGCTCTGCATGCGTCACGAACTGCGCGTGATGGCGGCGCAGGGCAGCGGTTCGATTGTGAACACCTCGTCGATTGCCGGGCTCGCGGGCTTGCGCGGCTGCGGGGCTTACTCAGCGGCCAAGCACGGCGTGGTGGGCCTCACCCGCACCGCCGCGCTCGAATACGGCAAACTCGGCGTGCGCGTGAATGCGGTGTGTCCCGGCGGCATCCTTACCCCGATGCTGGAAGAAGCCGGCGCGCAGCGCGCGGGCCTGCTCGACGCCATGGCCAAAATGGAACCCATTGGCCGCTTGGGCCAGCCCACCGAAATCGCCTCGGCGGTGCTGTGGCTGTGTTCGCCGGGCGCCTCATTCATGACCGGCCACGCGCTTGCCGTCGATGGCGGCTGGATGGCGCAGTAGGGCGCGAGGTGGACGCACTCGGCACGCGGCACGACTCACTGGCGATTCCCGTGGCCTATATGGTGCTGCGGGGTTTGCGTCGCACGTACGAGCCGCAGATCGCGGCCGCCGCCATCAGCGACTACGTCACCGCGCTGGTGGCGACCACCCGTTACGAACACCTCGCCGACACGCCCGAACTTGCGGGCTATCGCCAACTCCATGCGCTGCGCGGCAAAACGGGCCGCCAGTTTTTGCCCTCGCCCGAAAGCCTCTTCAAGCTGCTGTTCAAGCGCGCCAGCTGGCGCTCGTTTGATCCGGTAGTCGACGCCTATACGTTGGTATCACTGCAGACCCGGGTGTCCATCGGGGCCCACGAGCTGGCACGTTTGCGCCTGCCCGTAACGCTTGTGCCAACACTCGGCGGTGAATCCCTGCTGACGATCGGTGACACCACGCCGGTGACTTTGAGCGCGGGTGAGTACTGCTATCGCGATGCCGACGGCCAGCTATTGGGCCGCATGGAATGCCGGCAGGCGGAGGCGACCAAGGTCACGGCTGCAACCCGCGATGTGCTGTTCATCGTGCAGGGCCACGCGGCGCTGCGCGCGCGCGAGCTCCACGCGGCGAGCCTGCTGTTGGGGCAAACGATCACCGAATTGGTGGGCTTCGCCGACGCAATCGAGGGTCCGCTGGTCATCGAATAGGCAAAAATTTGCGCCGGAATAGTGCGCAGGTTTCACAATAGTAAAAAAAGTTTCTCAATGCGGTGTGGCGTGATATATGGATTAAACCCACAACCCGCAGGAGGAACCATGTCTGCCACGCCGACCGGAGTCCAGATTAATCAGGGCTACACCTCTACCGACGATTTCATTACCCGCACCCACGTCCTCCCGCTGCTGGCGGATCCCGCGACCCGCGCCCGGCTCATCGCCGAGCACAAGGGCAACCCGATAGGCATGCCCGGCAAGGCCGGCAACGCCGGCATTCAGCACAGCGACGATCTCGCCCGCGTCATCGACAAACTGCGTCGCGCCCCGATGGCCGGCAAGTACGTGCGGGTCTGCGTGATCTTGCACGAGGACTACCGCATCGGCGTCTGCAGCGGCGTGCGCGGCAAGCCGGTGAAAATGCTGAAGGAGAAATATCCCTCCGAGGACTCCTGCGAGCACGCCATTTTCGTCAAGCGGGTTGCGGATCTCATGGCCCAATACGGCATTACCTGATCCGGCATTCAGCCTGTTCTGAAGCTTTCTTCATTTAGCCGACAGCCCATCAAGAGGACTTTGTGATGCTTCGTATTACCGGTTACAGCGATCGATACAGCGCCTGTCCAGGCGAGACCATCCAGTTCTATGTGAATTCAGAAAAAGCCGAGCGCTATGACGCCCACCTGGTGCGCGTGATTCATGGCGACACCAATCCGGAAGGCCCCGGCTTCAAGGAAGAAGAAATTGCGGCCGCCTGCAACCAGACCTACGCGGGGCGCCCACAGAAAATCCACGGCGGTTCGTATGTGGTCGTGCCGGGTTCTGCCGGACTCAACATGGCCAGCTTCACCGTGCAGGCCTTTATTTTCCCCACGACCCCTGGCCCAGGCCCGCATGGCTACTGCCACGACAAGGGCATGCAGGGCATCGTCACCAAATGGCACGCGGGCAAGCAAACCGGCTACGGACTTTTTGTCGATGAAGCCGGCTGTCTGGTGCTGATGATCGGCGGCGGCAAAGGCAAGCTCACGCGGATTTCCAGCGAGAAGCCGCTGCTGCGCAAGGTCTGGTATCTGGTCGCCGCGAGCTACGATGCCGCGACCGGCGAGGTCGTGCTATATCAGGAGCCGGTGGTGACCAACACCAACGGCGGCCTCGGCATGGCGCTGGTGCATCCGACCAGCGAGACGAGCGCCGTGGTCACGGCCACGTCGGCAGTCAAACCGGGCGCCAATGACGCGCCGGTGCTGTTTGCCGCGGCCACCGTCAACAGCGACTCCGGGCGCGTCATTCAGGGCGGCCATTACAAGGAAGCGCTAAGCCCGGTACCGCTGCCCGAACAGGGCTGGTGCTACAACGGCAAGATTGACCGCCCGCGGCTGTCCAGTCGGGCGCTTTCCAAGAGTGAAATCGACGCGCTGGCGCGGGGCTTCGATGCCTGCCCGGCGGAGCTGCGGACGGCGGTGGCCGGCGCGTGGGACTTCCACGCCAACATCACCAAGAGCATTGCGTCGTGCCAGATTATTGATGTCTCGCCGCACTGCCGGCACGGCTTCGCGATCAACCTCCCGGTGCGCGGCATGACCGGCTACAACTGGACGGGCGATGAAATCGTCTATCACCACGCGCCCGAAGAGTACGGCGCCATTCACTTCCACGACGACGATATCGATGACGCCCGCTGGGCCAGCGATTTCAGCCTGACCTTGCCGGAGAATCTCAAGAGCGGCGTTTACAGCGTTCGCCTGCGGATCGGCGGCAAGAGCACGCCGGAAACTGAAGACTACATCCCCTTCTTTGTGAAGCCGCCGCAGGGCAAGACCACGGCGAAAATCGCGTTTATCGCCCCCACCAACAGCTACATGGCGTACTCGAACGACAACCTCGCCACCAACTCGGTGGTCGCGGAACTGCTGGCGGGTCGCGTGCCGATCATGAACGCGTCGGACCTGTATCTGAACGAGCATCGCGAATACGGACTTTCTACCTACTCCTGTCACTCGGATGGTTCCGGCGTGTGCTACAGCACGCGTCTGCGCCCCATCCTCAACATGCGGCCCAAGTACCGGCACTGGTTGTCGCCCTCGCTGTGGCAGTTCAACGCCGACCTGCACCTCACCGACTGGCTGGAGCAGATGGGCTTCGAGTACGACGTCTACACCGACGAAGACCTCGATCGCGAAGGCCTGTCCTTGCTCTCACGCTATCGGGTGGTGCTCACCGGCAGCCACCCCGAATACTCCTCCGAGCGCATGCTCAACGCCTATGAGGCCTATCAGGCCAGCGGCGGACGGTGGATGTATCTGGGGGCCAACGGCTTCTACTGGTGCAGCCAGTACCACCCGGATAACGGCAACATCATCGAAGTGCGCAAAGGCGAGGCCGGCACGCGCGCCTGGACCGCGAACCCGGGGGAATACAACAACGCGTTCGACGGCAAATACGGCGGCATGTGGCGGGCACGTGGGCGCATCCCCAGCAAGGTCTGCGGCTTGACCTTTACCGGTTATGGCTTCGACGTCTCCAGCTACTACCGTCGCGAGCCAGACAGCCTCCGGCCGGAGTGCAAATGGATGTTCGACGGCATCGGCGAGGATGAAGTCATTGGCGATTTCGGTCTGGTGGGCGGCGGCGCGGCCGGTCTGGAAATCGACCGCTACGATCTGGAGTTCGGGACACCGCACAACGCCTTTTTGCTGGCGCGCTCTGAAGGTCACACCGATCTCATGCTGCAGGTGAATGAAGAAATTCACTTCACGGTGCGCGGTTACTACGGCGGCGGCGACGAGAATCCGATGATTCGCGCCGACATGATCTACTACAAGACCCCCAACGACGGCGCGGTCTTCGCGCCGGGTTCTCTGGCCTGGTGCGGTGCCTTGTCCCATAACGGGTACAAGAACAACGTCTCCAGACTCATGAAGAACATCCTGAAGGGCTTTGTGAAAGCCGGTCCGCTGCCGTGAGCGCGGCCCGACGCGCAAGCCCGGCGCGTGCTTTGCCCACCCCGGTGGGCAAGCATGTGATGCCGGCGCTGGAAGGCGGCCCCACGGCGCTCGAGCAGTCGGTGCTCGGGCCTCTGGATGCCGACCGCATGAACACACTCGGCGAGTGTCTCTTCACGCTCAACAATCGCCGCTTTGGCCCCATCCCGGGCGCCTATGTGGTGGTTTGCGTGGAAGAGGGCAAGCGGTGGTGCGTGGGCCAGTTGAGCGCGGATCGCGCGCGGCCGGTCGTGATGTTCGATGAGATGATGTTTGACGACCCGTCCCTTGCGCAGTCGGCCGCGGAAGCCCTGCGCGAGTCGCGCGGCGAGCGCCCGCCTCAACGCAGTATCTGAGTTTGAAACCCTAGCCGGGCGTCGCCGCAAAGCGCGCCCGGATAGCCTGCCGGCCAAGGTCCGGGCTATCGATGAACAAGCCATCGATGCCGGCCGCCAAATGCGCCTCGATTTCCGCCGCAAGCTCGCCGTGCGCGTCAGGTGTGGAGCCGTGCCGGTAGCGCGGCGGCAAGAAATAATTTTCTGGCCTGAAGGTCCACACATGCACATCGAGGCCGGCGGCGTGCGCGTGCGTCACCAGACGGGTGGGCGCGTCGCTTGAATCAGGGATCACCAGCCGTTTGGGCACGCCCACGCCGTGCGCGTAGGTCCCAACAAAGGCGAGTCCTTCGGGTGTGATGAGGTCCGCATAGCCGCGAGGGTCGCCGCTCAGCGTGAAATCCCGTGGCGCGCCGGTGGCATCAATCAGTTGAATCAGCGGAATCGACAACTGCGCGGCGGGTAAAAGCCGCGTGGCGAGCGCGTGCAAGTTGGCGCTCTCGAAGGATTGAATGAACACGCGGGAAGGCTCGGTAAAGCGGAGCGCGATGAGTTCTTCCACCAGCCGCTGGCTGAGATCAATCCCGATGGGCTCGCCGCCGAGGCGCCGGCCATCGCGCTGGAAGTGCGAAGGATGTTTGGTCTCCGGATAAATCCCGACGCGGCGCCCGCTGCGAGCTTCCACCGCGCGCACCAGCGCCACAATTTCCGTCAGCGTGGGAATTTCAAACTGGCTATCGAATGCCGTGTTGGCTGGCCGCAAGGCCGGAATGCGCTCTATCGCCCGCAAGGTTTTGATTTCGGCCAGCGTGAAGTCTTCGCTGAACCAGCCGTGCAGGCGCACGCCGTCCAACTCTTTGTGCGTGAGCCGGTCGGCGAATTCGGGATGGGCGTAAACATTAGTGCTGCTATTGGTGCGATCGAGTTGGCCGTCTGCGCCTAACACCGCGAGCGCGTTTTCGTGGCGGGCGATGAGTTGGCCGTCAGCCGTCGCCACCAGATCGGGCTCGATAAAGTCTGCGCCTTGTTCGATCGCGAGCGCATAGGCGGCCAGCGTGTGTTCCGGGCGGTAAGCGCTGGCCCCGCGGTGGGCAATGAGGAGGGGACGCGCACCGGGCATCATCGCCCCCTACACCAGCAGCCACACGACGGTGGCCACGATCCAGCTTGCTTCATTGGCCACCTCACTAATCAGGGAGCCGCGACGATAGCGGTCCCAGCCGGCTTCGCGGATGGCATAGACCAGTTGGCCGATGCGCATGCAAATGGTGACGTGGCCGGCCCAAATCCCAATCGCCGCCAAGCCTGCGCCGCCGTGCAGAAACATGTTCCATGCCAGCGTGAGCTGCGGCACGCCTTTGAAAAACACCGCCAGCCAGCCGCGCACGATGGGGTCGCGCCAGGTGAGGTGATGGCGGGCGCCGACGATGAGGGTGGCGGTCACACCGGCCAGTGCGAGCCCGCTGGTGAGCGTATCGACGTCTGACCATTGCCCGGTGCGATGGCCTATCAGCACGCCCAGATTGACCGCCATCAGCGAGGTCCACACGAGATAAATCACGCGAGTCTGGTAGGTCACCCGGCTCGGGGCGGCCTGATGCGACTGAAACGACAGCCGCATGTTGATCATCAGAAACACGCCCCAGAACACGAACCAGCTGATCGAAACCCCCTGCGTGCTCTCGAACATCTTCACCGTCTGCCCGATGCCGAAGGCAAGACCGCAGACGAGTTGCACGACGAACAGAACATCTGCGGTCAGGCGCGCGCGGGACGAAGCAGAGGAGGGCTGGGACATGGAGAACCGTTGCAGGAGTCCCGGCGGGCAAACCCGGCCCGGGACTCGCGCTATTGCAGGGACTAAATGCGCGGAATGACTTCGCGCGCAAACTCGCGGGCGATTTCGCGCAGATGCATCATCGGCGGCAGCAGGCTGACTTCCTTCAGCCCGGCGCGGCCGGCGGCGCGGATTTTCTCCGCCACTTCGGATGCACCACCGGTAATGCAGGTGCCTTCAATCATCTCCGGTGTGAGCAGCGGGCGTTCCACCGCCGGGTAGTAGCTGCAATGGCCTTCATGCAGCATCTGGTGATGCTTCTCTTCCGGCAGCGGAATGTTTTTCACGCGCTCGAGGTACTGGTCCCAGACGTTGCGCATGTAGCCGGGAATGACGCTGTCGTCTTTCGTATAGCGCCAGACTTCGTACACGAAGTGGAGCGCGGTAACGACCCACGAGCCGGCGGCCTCGATCACGCGCGGCGTGCTCAGGGTTTCGCCCGGGCGCAGCACCACCGCATGGCACAGCGAGGCGGTGTGATAGGTCTCATCAAGCTTGCGGCCCACTTTTTCAGCGCCCGCGCTAACCAAATCCAGATTGCCCTTCATCACTTCGGGCTGCTCGTTAAAGATCGAAATGAGCCCGTCGCCGTAGGCGCCGGCGGCACGCAGCGCGAGCGGGCCGTTGGCGGCCACGTAAATCGGAATGTGATCGAAAGTGTTGCGGATGCCGGCCGAGTGATGCTGCCAGGCGATTTCCGTCGTTTTATCGCGATAGGTGTAGTCGACGTTTTCGCCCTTCAGCATCGTGCGCACCACGCGCAGGTATTCGCGGAATTCTTTCACCGGCATGGGGTCGTGGCCCATCACGCGCATCGCGGTGTGGCCGGTGCCAATGCCGAGGAACGTGCGGCCCGGCGCCAGCACGTTGATCGAGGCAATCGCGGCTGCTGTGGTCGGCGCGATGCGGGTGCCGGTAATCGCCACGCCGGTGCCGAGTTTGATCTTCGAGGTGCACTGCGCGGCCAGCGCCATGGTGGCATAGCAGTCGGACCACATCATTTGCGTATCCGGGAACCAGCAGGCGTCGTAGCCCCAGTCTTCCAGATCCTTGGCAATCCGGTAGTCGGAAATGCGCGTTTGAACGTGACAGCTGAACTTCATGCGAGTGCTCCCCTCTGCTTGGTTTTTTATGAATCGACCGGACGCGCCTGAGGACGTGGCCGCAGCGTGAGGCCGATCAGATGACCGCTCACCTGTAGGCAAGATCGTGTCCGGATTGTAACGACTGGATCCCCGCCTGCCAGCGCTGCGCATCAAGCCTTTCACCTCCATTCAGAGGAAGTCGCGGGGTCTGAATTCGCCTTGCTGCGCCTGCACACGGCTGCCTATACTCGACGCACCCACCACAGTCCGACTGCGAGGCGTGCGTGCTTTATCAGCTTTACGAACTTAATCACGCCGCCATCGCACCGCTGCGCACGTTCATCGAATGGAACCGGCTGCTGTTTGATCAGCCCTGGAACCCCTGGGCGCAGGCGCCGCCGTATCGCGCGCTCGCGGCCAGTTGGGACGTGTTCGAAAACCTCACTCGCCGTTACGCCAAACCCGCCTTCGGGATCCCGACGATCGACCTGCCGGGTCGGCGCGTTGAGGTGACCGAAGAAGTTGTCCTGCGGAAATCATTCTGCGACCTGCTGCATTTCCGGCGCGACGCAGCCGCCTTGCCGGCCTCACGTCGCCACGACCCGCGCGTGCTGGTGGTGGCGCCCTTGTCCGGGCATTACGCCACCTTGCTGCGCGGCACGGTCAAAGCGCTGTTGCCCGAGCACGATGTCTACATCACCGATTGGCGCGACGCGCGCGCGGTGCCGGTGACTGAAGGAGGTTTTGATCTTGAAGACTATGTGGACTACGTGATCGAGTTTTTGCGGTTTCTGGGCCCGAATACGCATGTGCTGGCGGTCTGTCAGCCGGGCCCTGCGGTGATGGCCGCCACTTCGCTGATGGCGGCCGACAAAGACCCCGCCACGCCATCGTCGATGGTGATCATGGGCAGTCCCATCGATACCCGACGCAGCCCCACCGAGCCCAATCTCCTCGCCACCAGCCGTCCGCTGTCGTGGTTCGAGAACAACGTGGTGATGCCGGTACCGTTTCCCAATCCCGGCTTCATGCGCCGGGTGTATCCGGGCTTTCTGCAGCTAACGGGCTTCATGACCATGAACCTCGACCGCCACATGGACGCCCACCAGAAGCTCTACAACAGTCTGGTGAAGGGCGATGGCGATTCAGTGGCCCAGCATCGCCAGTTCTACGACGAATATCTGGCGGTGATCGATCTCAACGCCGAGTACTACCTGCAAACCATCAAAGTGGTGTTTCAGGAGCAGCAATTAGCCAAGGGCACGATGCGCCATCGCGGCCGTCTGGTGGAGCCCAAGGCCATCCGCAACACGGCATTGATGACGGTTGAAGGCGAGAACGACGACATCTCCGGCATCGGGCAAACGCAGGCGGCACATGACCTGTGTGTGAATATTCCCGCGGTAAACCGGGTTGACTACATACAGGCCGGCGTGGGTCACTATGGGGTATTCAACGGATCGCGTTTCCGGGCGGAAATCGCCCCCCGGATCCGGGACTTCATCCGCAGCCACAACCGGCCGTAAGCCTCGGCCCGGCGCGCGAGGGTGAGGATGGCAAAGACCATCTGTTCCGCTAACAACAAGCGCGCCGCAGTGCGCGCCCTATCGGGGAGAGACCTGCATGAAAATGCGCAAACTCGGCGCTTTGGGACCACTGGTGTCTTCAATCGGACTCGGCTGCATGGGCATGTCGGAGTTCTATGGCCCGGCGGATGACGCGGCCGCCATCGCGGTTCTCCACCGCGCGCTGGCGCTGGGTATCAATTTCTTCGACAGCTCGGATATGTACGGGCCGTACACCAACGAGAAACTGCTGGGCAAGGCGTTTTCCGGTATTCGGCAGCAGGCCATCATCGCGACCAAATTCGGCATCGTGCGCGATGAGGCTGGCGGTTGGCACGGCATCAACGGGCGTCCCGAATACGTGCGGTCGAGTTGCGAAGCGAGCCTGAAGCGTCTCGGCACCGACTACATCGACCTCTACTACCAGCACCGGGTTGACCCGCAGGTGCCGATCGAGGAAACCATCGGCGCGATGGCGGAGTTGGTCAGAGCCGGCAAGGTGCGATTCCTGGGGATGTCCGAAGCCAATCCGGCGACCGTCCGCCGCGCCGTTCGCGAGCATCCCATCACCGCCCTGCAGACCGAATACTCGCTGTGGTCGCGCGACGTTGAAGAAGGCGGGCATCTCGATACCTGCAAGGAACTCGGGATCGCCTTCATCCCCTACAGCCCGCTGGGGCGCGGCTTCCTGTCGGGCGCGATCAAATCCATCGACGACCTTGCTGAAAACGATTTCCGTCGCATGACGCCGCGTTTCCAGGGGGAGAACTTCGAACGCAATCTCGAAGTCGTGCGCCGCATTAACGCCTTCGCCGAGCGTCGCGGTTGCACCAGCGCCCAACTTGCGCTCGCCTGGGTGTTGGGGCGTGGCGAGCATCTCATCCCGATTCCCGGCACCACCAAAATCGAGCGTTTGGAAGAAAACGCGGCGGCCGTTGAGATGACGCTGGACCCGACAGAACTCGCGGCCCTCGAAGACGCCGCGCCCAAAGGATTCGCCGCCGGTCTGCGCTACGACGCGCAGCGCATGACGATGCTCAATCTCTAAGGCGGCGCGCGTGAACGCGGCGACCGATGCGATGAAGCCAGCACGGCGGCGCCGCTGGCCCTACGCGCTGGGCGCCTTGGGCGGGTTGCTGCTGGCGGCGGCGCTGGTGGTGTTCGATGCCGAGCGCCAGAAGCAATGGCTGCTCCCTCAGCTGCGCCCGCTGGTCGATCAGCTGGCGCTCGATTACGTGCGGGTCACGCCCTGGTCGGTCGAGGTGCGGGGCCTCGCCCTCAGCGCCAAAGGCGCAACCGTCAGCCTTTCTAAACTAGAGCTCGGCTTTAATCCTCTGGCGCTGTTGGTGGATACGCTGAGCATCTGGCGCTTCCATCTTGATGGCGCGGACGTCGATTTAACGCACTTCGTGCCACCGCCATCGATTGAAAAAGCCGCGCCGCCGTTCCCCGGCGTGATGACCGCTTTTGACAATGGCTTCGCGCTTGCGCTGGACGATATCGCGCTGGCGGCAACGGTGCGCCTGCCGACGACCGGGGTCGTGACGGCCGCGATCACCGGCGGTGGGCTGAGGCCGCATTTCCCCGGCAGTCTCGACTACCACGTGGATGCCAAGCTGGGTGAAGGCCAGCACGCCACGCTGGACGGCGCCTTGTTGCTGGATCAGCTACGCGCCGGCGCGCTGCGCAAACTGGCGGCGAACGGCAAGCTTGCCTTGCAGTGGCCCGGCTTACCCGCGACCGAACATGTGGCGTTTAGCCTCGGCGTGGCGCCCGAAGCGGGCTCGGGCGGCGCGCGGTATCGCGCCAAGCAGGCGAAGGCGGCCGGCATCCACATGGCGCCGCCGCCTGAGGCCTTGCAGCTCAGCGTGAGCGCGCTGGGCCAAGACGAAGCCGAGCGGGCAAAAGTGACCGTCGACGCGGTCTACGACGGAAGCAACGGGCGTCTGGCGGGCAGTTTGGGCCTCGTTGCCGGCAACGCGCTCATCACGCCGTTCATGGGGCAGCAGCCACTGCCGGAGATTGCCGAAACCGCGACCGGTACGTTCAGCTTTACCTCCAGCACCGGCAATTTCGATCTCGACCTCGCGAACGATGTGGCGCTTTCGGCGCTCGGCAATGTGCTCGGTACCAACCCTGAATTGCCGACGACGCTGCACGCGCGAAGCGCAATTACGCTGGCCGGACAACCGGCCCGGATTGCAGTGACGCGCTTCGAACACAGCATCGCGCCGGATAACGCGGTGCCGGTGTTACAGGCCAGAATCTCTAACCCGCTCCTGTTTGAACCGGCGCACCCGGAAGCCCTGCTGGCGACGCCGCAAGCCTTGGGCGTGGTGGAAATTACCGATCTCCCGCTGCCATGGCTGAACGGGATCCTCGGCGAGATCAAGCTCCGTGGCGGGTCGCTCCGCGCCGGGTGGGAGTTTGAGGCCGACGACCAGCAGCGCCTGCTCCTGACCTCCATTACCCCACTCACGACCGGCGCGTTCGGCGCGCAGCAGGGCCCGAAAGCCCTGTTTGAGAAACTGGACCTGCGGGTGACGCCGCGCCTGCGCAAATCCGATCAATCGGTACGCGTATGGCTGGAAGACCTCGCACTGCGGCGCGAGGCACAACAACTCGTAGGCGGTGAACTGGCGTTCCGGCAGCCGTTTGCGGCCGAGGAGGGCGCGCGGGCAGATGTGAATCTGCAGGCTGATTTCGATGCCATCGAAGGCCTGCCGGTACTGGCCGAGAAGCTCACCGGTTATCCCCTGCCCAAAGGCCTGACCGGCAAGGCCGAAGCGACCGTGCGCCTCCGGCCTTCGCTGCTTGGCGTTGAGGCGCTGGATTTGGCGATCAAGCAGACGGCGGCCCCGGAGCTGTTTCGGATCAAGCTGGAACAGCCGTTTGCGCTGGGGCTCGGCGGCGCCAGTCCACAGCTGCAAAATCCCCGTGGGCCGCTGGCGCGGATTGCCTTGCGTGAACTCGACCTTGCCTGGGCATCACCGTTTGTGCCGGATATGACGTTCGAGGGCCGGGTGGCGAGCGCGGATTTGGTGCTCAGCGGAGAAGGCGGCGAGGCAATGGAGCTGAAAGCCAGCGCGCCTTTGCGTTTGCGCGGGTTGGCGGTGAAGCAGGGCGGCAAGTTACTCCTGCAGGGCGTGGACTGGTCGTCGAGTCCCACGCTCCATTACAGCCCGGATAGCCTGAGCGCGAAGGTGGAGTCCCTGGCGATCACGGCTGAGGGCAAGTCCCTGATCAAGGGCCAGCTCGGTTTCGCGAAAGAAATGGCCAGGAACGCGCTACGCGCGGACGGTGCGCTGGCGATCGACCTCAATCAGTTGCTGCGCCAGCCGGTGCTCGCGGCCGCGCTTGGCAAACGTGCGCCAGGCTTGAAGCTGGATGGGAGTCTCCACTTCGATGTGAATTACGCGGAGCCGGTGGTCAAGGTTGAGGCGCTAGCCTTCAATCTGGCCACCGATCGCAAAGCCAGCATTGCCCTCACCGCAAGTCCGGGGCTTGAGCTTCGCACCGCGCTCAAGCCGCAGGAGAGCCTGTCGCGTGCGGTGTTGGGCAGCGTTGACTTACAGGTCCGCGATTTCTCCTCGGCCGTGCTCAAGGAAGCTGTCGCGCTGGAGGGACTGGAGTTCGCGGCGATTAACGCCGATTTGCGGCTCAGCTCCGATGGTGAGAAGTTGCGGGCCGATAGCCGGGCGCCGTTGCGGGTGGAATCGATCCGGTTGATGGCGGACAACAAGCCCGCACTCCAGCCTTTTGCGATTGAAGCCGAGGCGGCGATAGAGGCGCTGGGTCGGGCCTGCAGCCTGAATATCAGCAAATTGCAGATCCAGTTTGCCGGTGCGGGAAGCCCCGCGCTCGATGCCCGTTTCACCGCGCATCTGGCGCCCGATGAAACGGTGCCGCTGCAAATGCTCAAACTCGACCTCAACGCGGCTTTACCGCAATGGCTGTCGCAGCCGGCGGTGATGCCGGGACATCGCTTACAAAGCGGCGCCTTGAACGCTCACGTTGAAGTGGGGGCGTCGCGCGCCATCGACGCGCGGATCGGAATCGACGGGCTGGCCGGCCGTAAGGCGCTGGCAATTCAGACGCTCGAACTCCCCATTAAGGGAACGGTGGCGGAGGATGGTCGAAGCTTCCAGTTCTCGGCGCCGCTGGTGGCGCAAGGCAAGTCGGGTGCGAGCAACGCCAGCATCGACGTGAGTTTTGCGCCGGTGAAAGACGAAGCCGAATTGCTCGACGTCCGGCTCAACAGCGCCGTGTTTTACCTCAACGATTTGCTGGCGACCGTCAGCGGGATCGCGCCTGAGTCAGCGCCGCCCGTAGACGCCCCGACGCCGGCCACGCCGGCGGGCCCAAGCGCGCCGGTCGCCCTGGATGAAAGTCGGGATACCAAGGCCGTCTGGGACGTGCTGCCCTACGGCACGCGCCTGCGCTTCAATATCGACAAGCTCTATTACACGGATTACCTGGCCTTTGATGCGGTGGGCGGCGAATTGAACCTGCGTCGACGTCGGTTCTCGCTGTCGGATTTTTCTGCTCGATTCCACGACAGCCCCATCACGCTGGATGGCGGATTCCGCTTCCGACGCGATGCGCCGGAGCCCTATGCGCTGAGCTTGAACGGTGCGGTGAAGGATTTCGATCTGCAGACCTTTGCCAGTGAGTTAGTGCCTGGCGAGAAGCCGCAGGTGGAAGGTTTGTTCGGCGTCACGCTGGAAGCTTCCGGTGAAATGCCGAACCTGGGCCAGCTCCGCAACCGGGCGTATTTTGATATCCACATGCAAAGCCGCGACGGCGTGTTCCATCCCTTGCCGTCCTCCAGCCCGTTGCTGATCGGTGCCTCTGAAGTGCTGGGGGTGGTGGGCGAAGGCTTGTCCTATGCCCCCACCGGCGGTTTTGGGGCCGGTGCCGTCGCGCGGTTGGTGAACTACATTTCGCGTATCGATTACGACCTGATTGAAATCCGACTGCGCCGCGGTAGTTCGCGGCGGGTACGGCTGTCGCAGTTTTTAATGCAGAGCCCCACGGTGCTGATGAGCGCAGAGGGTGCCGTGGAGTACGTGAAGGGCAAGGATTTGCTGGATAGTCCCTTGGCGCTTACGGGTTCGCTCAATATGCGCGGGCGCGGCGCGGCGATTCTCTACAGCATGAATCTCATGCAGGACGAGCGGGATGAATTTGGTTACTACAAAGGTCCGGAATTTTTGATCAGCGGCACGCCGACGGTGCCGGAATCGAATTTCGCGGCCATCATCGATCAGGCGGGGAAGGGGACTGTTCGCGGCGGCGTCACCCGACCCTTGTCGGGTCTGATTGGCAACTTCAAGTACCGCTGGTTCGGGCCTAAAGATCAACCCCGCGCGGTGCGTCCGCCGGTGATTGAGGAAGGCGAATAAAAAAACGGGACGCCGGACGCGAGCAGCGCCCGGCGTCGTTGCACGCTTAGGCCGCCGGCGCGCCGTTCGAGTTAAAGATGTCGCGATGGAGTTTCCATTCGCGGCCTTCCTTCTTCCACACCACCAGATATTTGCCGGTATCGAGCGTGGCGCCGCCTTCCCCGCTCAGGGTGTAGGCGCCAACTTCAATCGCGGTGCTGCCCAGGTGCTCAACTTCCTGCGATTTCAGCGTCGCGCCTTTGATGCCCATCTCCACCGCGCCTTGCCAGAAAGCCGTAATGGCCTTGGTCCCTTTGCTAAGCGGCGCGTTAGGGGGCAACAGCTTGGCGGTCTTGGTGTACATCAGCGCGACAGCTTTGGCGTCCCCTGCGGCAACTGCCGCGCCGAGCGCTTTGTTGTTGGCTTTGATCAAATCCGCGACGGTTTGCTTCGCCACCGGCTTTTTCGCCGGAGCTGGTGCTGCTGCGGTCTTTTTGGCGGTTTTTTTAGTGGCCATGAGTTTCTTTCTCCCGGATAGAGTGGTGTTGATTTTCGATTGACTGGCCGACGGTCCTGCGGCGCTCGCTGCGAAAGTGTAGACGAGCAATGCATCCGCCGCGTAGCAAATCTTGCTAGCTTTTCGCGGCGACCAGCTCCACTTCCAATAGCCACTCGGGCTTCAGCAAGGCAGGCACGCAAATCGCCGTTGAAGCAGGCTTGTGCGCGCCGAGATGCCGCACGCGGGCTGCGGCGTAGCCGGCATAGTTTTCGGTGCCGACCACAAAGGCGGTGAGTTTGACGATGTCGCCTACGTCCATTTCGGCCGCCCGCAAAATCGCCAGCAGGTTTTGCCAGATCTGCTCGGCCTGCTCCTCACTGGAAGCCGGCACGCTACCGTCGGGACGTACGCCGATTTGGCCGGCGGTATGGAGCACGCGCGCGCCCGGCGGGATCACAAACCCATGGCTGTAAGCGTTGTTGAAGGGCGGCACGATATCGGGTGGGTTCACGGGCTGGTTCATCGGAATGCTCCTTGAATGGGTTAATGGGAACTAAGTTGCGGGCGGTGCGTCCATTCTGGCATGGGCCTGATGCGGAGCGGCCACAGATTTTTGGCTTGACCTGCAAAGTCTTGTTCTCATACGATACGGTTCGTATCGTTAATACCGTTCTTGGCAGAACTCTGGTCCGTGTAAATGGCTGGCTGCGCCGAGTGCGGAATCGCTGTTTCTATCCCGGTTGTCCTGAACCAGGCCGCGCATGTGGCCCATACGGAACCGCTCGCAACACGCAAGGCCTCGTCCCCCAACAGGTAATGCGCGAGTCGGAACCGTTTGGTTCAGGGCACTTTTTAACGGGGTCCGGCGCGCCCTGCGTCGCGTGTACAAAGGCCAGGGGCCCTGCTACATTCGACTCAAACCTCATTTCAAAGACCTGTTCCTGCATGACGCTAGTCACGGTCGCACTCCCAGATAAACGCGCATCCGGTCGTCCCCGTTGCCCAGTGGCACGTAAAGCCATTCTGGAAACGACCGTCCGCCTGCTCGAAACCACCCCGCTGCAAACACTCGCTATCGAGTGCATCGCGCGTGCGGCAGGGGTCGGGAAGGCCACCATCTATCGGTGGTGGCCCAACAAGACGGCGATTGTGATCGATGCGTTCTTTGAGCAGGTGGTGCCCAAAACCCCTTTCGATCGCACGCCCACGGCGGCAGAGGCGATTGAGCGTCAGGCCGCGCGCATGGCGCGAATCCTCAACGGCCCTCAGGGGCGCATCGTCGCCCAGATTATCGCGCAGGGTCAGAGCGACCCCTCCGTCCTGGAACATTTCCGTAACGTGTTCCTGATCAACCGGCGCAGTGCTGCGCGGGAGATCATTCAAGCCGGCATGGACAGCGGCGAGTTCCGGCGCGATGTCGACATTGAACTCATCATCGACCTGATCTACGGCCCCATGTGGTATCGCCTGATGGTCGGTCACCAACCGCTGAACCGGGAATTTGCCGAAACCTTTTCGCGTCTGGCAATTGCCGCGCTCAGGCCGGAATCGCGCTGACCGCAACCCTCACTCAGCAGAGAGCAGCCTCATGTCACAGCGCTATCAGGAGCTTAAAAGTCTGGCCGAAGCGTTTACCGACAGCTTCAATCGCCACGATCTGGACGCCACCATGGCGTTTTTTAGCGAAGACGCCGTGTACGAAGAAATGCACGGCCCCCGCCGCGAAGGCAAAGACGCCATTCGCGAAGCCTTTGAGCCCTTGTTTTCGCGCCGATTCGGCACGATGCATTTTGCCGAAGACGATCTGTTTATCGATGCTGAAGCCGGCAAGGTGATGGCCAGCTGGTTTTTGCATCTGACGCTGGACGACAAGCCCGTGGTGCTGAGCGGGCTGGATCTGCTCTATTTCAACGGTGACCTGCTGGTGCGCAAGGCCACCTACTGCAAGGCGAAGACGCCGCGCTACACGAAAGGGGCGTGAGACTCACGCGCGGCGCTTGCGACGCGTGAGGGGCGTGTCTCTCAGTAGGACTTCGGCAAGCCGAGCACGCGCTCGGCCAGATAGCTCAACACCAATTCGCGACTGACCGGCGCGATGCGCGCAATCATGACTTCGCGGAAGTAGCGCTCCACGTGGTACTCCTTGGCGTAGCCCATGCCGCCGTGGGTGAGGACTGCGGTTTCGCAGGCGTGAAAGCCCGCTTCTCCCGCCAGATATTTCGCCGCGTTGGCAAATGCGCCGCATTCCTGACCGGCGTCGTACATCGAGGCGGCCTTCCACACGAGCAGATCGGCGGCTTCGAGTTCCGCCCAGCACTTGGCGAGCGGATGCTGGATGCCCTGGTTCTGGCCAATCGGTCGACCGAACACGACGCGGTCTCGCGCGTACTGGGTGGCGCGTGCCAGCGCTGCCCGACCGAGACCAATCGCCTCGGCGGCGATCAGCACCCGTTCGGGGTTGAGGCCATGCAGGATGTAATGGAAGCCTTTACCTTCCTCGCCGATGAGGTTTTCCATAGGCACCGGCATGCCGTCGTAGAACACCGCATTGGAGTCGACCGCCTTGCGGCCCATTTTCGGGATTTCGCGGACCTCGGCGTAGCGACGGTCGAGGTCGGTGTAGAACAGGCTGAGGCCGTCGGTCTTGCGCTTGCACTGGTCTTTGGGGGTGGTGCGGGCCAGCAGCAAGACCTTGTTGGCGCGTTGCGCCATGGAGGTCCAGTGTTTTTGACCGTGAATCACGTAGCCGTCGCCGGTGCGTTCGGCGCGGGTTTCCAGACTGGTGGTATCGAGGCCGGCGTTGGGTTCGGTCACGCCGAAGCAGGCCTTGTCTTCACCGCGAATCAGCGGCGGCAGCATGCGGGCCTTCTGCTCTTCGGTGCCGAAAATCACCACGGGATTGAGCCCGAAGATATTGAGATGAATCGCGGAGGCGCCGCTGAGACCCGCGCCTGATTCCGCCACGGCCTGCATCATGATCGTGCTTTCCGTAATGCCGAGCCCGGACCCGCCGTAGGCTTCAGGCATCGCGATCCCCAGCCAGCCGCCCGCCACGATCTCGGCCACGAATTCTTCCGGGTAATGCCCTTCGTTATCACACTTCAGCCAGTAGTCGGCGTCGAAGTTGGCGCATAGCTTGGTGATGGCATCGCGGATGGCGAGCTGGTCTTCGGAAAACTGGAAGTTCATGGCGTGTCCCGTTGGTGTTGGTCGTTACTGGGGCTTGAGAGCAGGGAACGTACGCGTCGCTGCGAGACACTGTCAAGGCAAGGGACGGCTCGCGACGACGGGCCAAAAGGGCGAAGATGCGAGGACTTTCAGAAGCTTGATGAGGCCCAGCATGAATGCTGCCCTGGCGGCCGGATGCGCGTACGTCGACGGCCAGTATGTCCCTATCGCAGAAGCGCGGATCCCGCTGCTGGATATGGGCTTTTCCCGCTCCGATTGCACCTACGATGTGGTTGCGGTCTGGCAGGGCGGGTTCTTTCGTCTCGATGCTCATCTTGATCGCTTTGACCGCTCGTGTGCTTGCCTGCAATTGGCGCCGCCGGTGGGGCGGGATGAGGTCGCCCGGATTCTTCATGAGTGCGTGGGGCGCAGTGGTTTACGTGACGCCTATGTCGAGATGATCGCCACGCGCGGCGTTCCCAACGCCGGCGAGCGCGACCCGCGTCGCATCACTAATCGCTTCTACGCTTACGCCATTCCGTACGTGTGGATCGCCAACCTGGACCAGCAGGCCAAAGGCCTGCATCTCGCGATTGCCCGCAACGTCGAGCGGATTTCGCCACGCGCGGTCGACCCGACGGTCAAGAATTTCCACTGGGGGGATCTGGTGCGGGGGCTGTTCGAAGCCTATGACCGCGCGGCGGATAACGCGGTGCTGGTCGACGCCAATGGCTTCATTACCGAAGGCCCTGGCTTCAACGTGTTTGCGTGTTATCGCGGCCAGTTGGTGACGCCTGCGGAGGGGGTGCTCCACGGCATTACCCGGCAAACCGTACTGGAACTGGCGGCCGCTGAGGGCATCACGGTGCGGGTGGGGCGCGTGGAGCCGGAAATGCTGCGCGAGGCCAGTGAGATTTTTCTGACCAGTACCGCGGGGGGCCTGATGCCAGTCACGCTGCTCGACGGACAGGCCGTGGGCACCGGGGAACCTGGCGCCATGACATTGCGGCTACGCGAGCGTTACTGGGACGCGCATCGCGGCGGTCAGTGGGTGACGCCGGTCCATTACCCAGGAGGCTGAAGCGCGGGGCGGCAGGCGATCCGGATCGCCTCTGGTATGCTGGCCGCCCTTGTCACCTAAACCTTAAGGAGCCGCCATGCGCGAACTCACCTTGGCCGAAGTCCAGACCCTCATCACCGAAGGCGTTGCTTACGCGCAGTCCATCGGCCGTCCCAGTTCTATCGCCGTCGTCGACTTCGGCGGCCATCTCCGCGGTGGCCTGCGTCCGGACAAGGGCCGAATCGCGAACATCCTCATTGCCGAGAAGAAAGCCTGGACTGCGGTGGCCTTCCAGCGGCCGACCGACATGGTCCGTGACGTCATGCTGCCCGGCGCCTTCGGCTACGGCCTGCAGCACACCGACGACCGCATCTGCATGGTCGGCGGCGGTTTCCCGATTTTTGACGAGCAGGGCGAAGTGATCGGTGGCATCGGCGCCAGCGGCGGCACCATCGAAGAAGACTGCGAGTGCTGTCTGGTGGGCATGCGCAAGCTGGGTTTCAAGACCGAGTTTGCCAATCCGCTGGCCGCCAAAAAGTAAAAAAAACGCAAAGCGCAAATGGGGATGGCGCGGTGCCGTGAGGCCCGCGGCCACCACCCGCGCGATCAGGAGGGGCTTCATGACCACAATCCGGCTAGACGCGGTGACCGAACAGGATCCGGGCAGTCTGCCCGCCGAACTCGGCTTCGGGCTTCATTTCGCCGACCGTATGTTTTCGCAGCGCTACAACCCGGCGCAAGGCTGGCACGACGCGAGCATTGGTCCGTATCGCCCGTTTGCGATGGATCCGGCGGCGCAGGTCTTTCATAACGGACAGATGGTGTTCGACGGCACCAAGGCCTATCGCCGCGACGATGGCAGCATCAATCTGTTTCGCGTCGAACGGAATGCCGAGCGCTTCAATCGTTCGGCGGAGCGGATGGGCATGCCGACCGTGCCGGCGGATTTTCATGTGGAGGCGATCGAAAAACTGGTCAGCCTTGCGCACCGCTGGGTGCCACATGCGCCGAACACCACGCTCTACATCCGGCCGGTGCTGGTTGCCACCGAAAAAGCGCTGGCAATCCGCGCGCCCAAAGAGTGTTTGCATTTCATTATCCTGAGCCCCGTGAGTCCTTATTTCGCGGGTGGCTTCGCGCCAGTGGCGGTCTACGTGAGCCACGAATACGTGCGGGCGGTGCGGGGCGGCACGGGCGAAGCAAAAACGCCGGGTAACTATGCCGGCAGTATTGCCGCCACCGAAATCGCCATCAGCAAGGGCTATCAGCAGGTGCTGTGGCTGGATGCGGTGGAACGGCGTTATGTGGATGAAGTCGGCGCGATGAACATCGCGTTCCTGTACGAGGGCAAGCATCTGCGCACCCCGGCGCTGTCCGGCGCGATTTTGCATGGAGTCACACGAGATTCGGTGCTCACGCTGGCGAAAGACCTCGGTCTTACCACTGCCGAAGAGCGCATCGACTTTCACGAAGTGCTGGCCGACATCCAGAGCGGTCGCATCACCGAAGTCTTTGGGATGGGCACTGGTGCGGTGATCGCGCCGGTCGCCAGACTCGGCTACGAGGGCAAGGATATTCTCATCAACGGCGGTGAACCGGGTCCGGTCGCGCGACGTCTGTTTGATGAACTGACTGGCATCCAGTACGGCCGTCTGCCCGACCGCCACGGATGGACCAGAACGCTGGAGGTTTAACGGCACGCACCGTTATCCCCGCTTAAAACCACGGCAGCACTTACTGCCGTTTTTGCATAACGACAGAGGAGGATGGAAATGGCTTATTCAGTGATGGTGGAACGGACGATCGCGATTTCGCGTGGCAAGGTGTTCGCGCACCTGATGGATTTTGGCGGCATCAAAAGCTTGCTGCCGGACATGCTGGAGACCTGTGAAGTGACCGGCAGCGGCGTGGGCGCCGTGCGCACGATCACCCTCAAGGGCGCGCCCGGCACCGTGGTCGAGCGTTTGGATGGCGCCTACGACGGGCACTATTTTTCTTATTCGATTATTGCCGAATGCCCGCTGCCGCTGGATCGCTACCACGCGGTGGTGATGTTGGAAGATGCGGCGGACGGCGGTTGCTTCATCCGTTATGGCAGCAACTGGGTCGCCAAAGGCGCGCCGGAAGCGGAAGTGGTGGCGATGTTGACCGGTCTGTACAACACCATCGTTGACGCGATCGTTAAAGCCGGCTGATCGAACAGGGCCTCCGCGGCTCTGTATTGAAGTCACCTCGGGGCCTGCCATGGCGGCCGCCCCGAGGTGATGTCTTCTCCCGCTAGCCCCTAGCGGAAGGCCGGCATCACATGCTTGGCAAACAGCTCCAGCGACTTCGTGCCTTTCTTCGGGTCCAAGCCCGGGAACTGGCAGTCCATGATGAAGTCGGTGCAGGTGTACTTGGCTTTGAATTTCTCCATCTTGCGCGCCACCTGCTCAGGCGTGCCAATCATCAGTTCTTCGGCCAGCGGCGAATGCCGGATGTCCTCGGCGCGGGTAATCGGCAGCGGTACGTCATCGCCTTCGGCGTCGTTGGCTTCCGCGAGAATCCCCGCGTAGAAGTCGAACAGGTGATAGAGGTGGTGCTGGCACTCTTCCCAGGCCTGATCTTCGGTTTCCGCGCAGTAGACCATCCGCAGTTGCGCCACCTTGAAGTCGTCCGGATTGTGGCCGTTGGCTTTCAGGGTCTCGAGATAAAGCGGCGCCGGATCCGGCCCCAGCGTGGCCATCAGGTGATAGCCCATCTCCGCGGCCCGCACGATGGCCTTCGGTCCACGCGCGCCAATCCAGATCGGGGGATAGGGCTGCTGCACGGGTTTCGGCGACAGGGTCATATTCGACACCTGCGTGAACTTGCCATCGAAGGTGACGTTTTCTTCGGTGAACAGGCGGGTCATCAGCTTGATGCCTTCCCGCATGCGCGCGCCGCGCTCGCTCCGGTTAATACGGAAAGCGGCGAACTCATCGGCCGAATAGCCTTGGCCGATGCCCAGATCGATACGGCCGTTGGAGAAGATGTCGGCGCAGGTGGTGTCTTCAGCCGCCCGCACCGGGTGGATGAAGGGCAGCAGCAGGATGAATGTGCCAATACGAATGCGGCTGGTGCGGGTGGCAATGGCAGAGGCGGTCGCCATCATCGCCGGGTTGTAGCCGTCTTCGGTGAAGTGATGCTCGGTGAGCCAGACGTTGTCGTAGCCCAGTTCTTCGGCGCGCACGATTTGGTCGAGGATGGCACTGTAGAACTCGGGAAACGGTCGGCGCCACTGCACCGGATTGCGAAAATCTTCCATAAAGCCAAAACGCATGTGCTCTCCCCTTCGTGTGGTTGTTGTTTGATGGCTTGAATCCTACTGGTCGCACAGGGCTTATGTCATCGTCTAAACGTGGTGAGCGCACGGCCAAGCGGTTAGCATTCGGTAACACCTCAAAGGAACTCCCCATGGCCGATTACCGCCTGCTCCCCACCGATGAATTTCCCCATGCGGTAAGCCCCGAGCGCCACTTCAATGAAAGCGTGTACATGAATGCTTTCGACCATGCGCGGGCCATGGGCGGCTGGATGCGGATTGGTAATCGCGTCAACGAAGGCTATGCGGAGCTTTCGGTGTGTCTGTATCTGCCCGACGGGCGCATTGCCTGCCAGTTTCAGCGCCCGGCCATTAGCACCAATGAGGTCTTTGATGCCGGCGGGCTGTCGGTGCGAATCGAAGCGCCGCTGCAACGGGTGCACATGAGCTATGTGGGTGAGGCGATGGTCGTGCGCGATCCTGATCTATTGCGTAGCCCCAAGCGGCTGTTCGCCGAAGCCGAGCGGCAGCCGGCGCGGGTGGAATGGACCCATGAGGCCACTTCGCCGGCGCATGGTGGCATCCCGGTTGATCCCACCGTTCCCACGCTCTACGGCCGGGATTTCTCGCTGGGCCATTTCAACCAGCACACGCGCGTCACCGGCCGGATTGTGATTGGCAATGAGGAATGGCCGGTCGACGGTTTTGGCTGGCGCGACCATTCCTGGGGCCCGCGCTATTGGCAGAACATTCTGTTCGACCGCCTTTACATGGCCAACTTCGGCGCCGACCGCGGCTTGATGTTGCTTAAGATCGCGAACAACGATGCGCAGGTGCGGCGCGGTGGCGTGCTGCAGTTTGATGGGGACTATGAAGAAATCCTTGACCTCAACATCGAGAACCATTGGAACGCGGCAATGGATCCCGCTCACTTCAGGCTGAGTGTGCGCACGGCTCGCCGAGTGGCGTTCATCAATGGCAGCATCCTCAACTGCGCGCCTCTGCGGAATCGCCGTGAAGAAAACGGTCAGATGCTGGAGTCACGCATCGCCGAATGTTTCACCCGCCTCGAATGGGACGGGCGCATAGGCTATGGCATGACGGAGTACGTGGAGCGACTACAGGATGGCGTGCCGGCCGGTTTCCCCCTGTAAGCAGCAGCGCCCACCAACCATTTATGCAGCGTGGCCGCCCGGCCGCGGTGGCGAACCAGAGCGGAGTAGCCGTTGGAACCTTCAATGCGTACCCGAAGCTTGTGGCCTTCACTAAAGGGTCTGCTCCTGAGCCTCATGCTGGCCGCCGTCATGCTGCCCCGCGCGGAGGCGGCTAGCCGCGAACTGGTGTTCCTGAACTGGCCTGAATATGTGAGCCCGGCAGTGCTGGAAGACTTTGAGCGCAGCACCGGTATTCACGTGCAGGTGGTGACGTTCGAGGACGACGGCGAGCGCGACAAACTGCTGGTGGCCGGCAACGTGTCGCATTACGACCTGGTCTGCGTGAACCACAGTTCAGTTGGCGCCTATGTGGCCAGCGGCTGGCTGGCGCCCGTAACGGTCCGCGAAGTGCCCAATCTCAAAGCCATTGACCCGAAGTGGTTTGAGCGCGTGCCGGAGTCGCAGGGCTTCGCGCTCCCTTATTTCTGGGGCTCTACCGGTTTTGCCTATCGGCGGGATTTGCTCAATCAGGACCTTGATAGCTGGACTCAACTGCTGGATCCGCAGGAGGGTTTGCGCGGCAAGATCAGCATGACTAAAAACCCCCGCGATCTGGTCAGCGCCGCGTTGAAAGCCCTGCGCTTCTCGATCAACAGCACCGCCGAGGGCGAACTGGCACAAGCCGAGGCGTTGCTGATGAAGCAACGCCCTTTTGTGAAAACCTACGTTTACGATCTGGCCGCCGCGCGCAACAGTGCCGCGCTGGCCAGGGGCGAGATTCTGGCGTCCATGGCCTTCAACGGTGATGCCGTCCAGGCGCAAGATGTGGCCCCGGGCGTGCAATTCGTGTTGCCGAAGGAGGGCGCTAGTTTGTGGCTGGATATGCTCGCGGTGCTGTCGCAGTCGTTGCACAAGGCAGAAGCCTATGCGCTGCTGGAGTATCTCAATCGCCCTGAGGTGGCGGCCCGCAATGCCGAATATGTGCGTTTTGCCACGCCGAATCTCGACGCCCGGAAACGACTCCCTGCCGAATTTCTGAATAACAAGGCCATCAATCCTTCGCCCGCCGAGGTGGAGCGCTCTGAATTTGAGCGCGAGCTGCCCCCGCGCGTGCAACGCCGAATCAACGAAATCGCGGCTCGTGTTACGCGGTAGGCTCGCAGTGCGCTTCGGTCTCTCCGCCAAGATAGTGTTCGTTGTGGTGCCGCTGGTGTTCGCACCGCTCGCCATGCTGTCCTGGTTGTCGTATCAGAAGCTGAAAGCCAGCGAATGGACGCGCGCCAACGATGCGTTGGTCGTGGCGGTTACGACCTTGCGCCTCAACGTTCGCAACAGCATTGAATCGTCCAAGCGCAATCTGCAGTTTTTTGCCGACTCCAACACTTTGCGCAAATACGTGAGCACCGAGGACGAACGTTTGCGGTTTAGTCTCTCGCAGCCGGCGTTTATCGATTTTCTGCAGCAAATCCGGCGTGATTATCCGTCCTACGAAGAGATTCGGCTGATTCTCCCCGATGGGTTTGAAGACACGCGAGTTGCCCCATCAGAAATGCCCAATTTGACCGACGATGAGTCGGGTACGCCCTTGTTTGAAGCCCTGCGTAAAACTGCTGGCGACGACTATGTAGAGGTCATCACGCAACCCGATCCCGCTAACATCAGGTTGATCCAGAGCCGCCGTGTGTACGCGCTCGATCCCCTGCCAGACCCAAGGATCCAAAACCTCAAGTTCCAAGGCTATCTGGTGGTGTCCCAGGACCTGCGTTTCCTGCAGGGTCTGATGTTGGATTTGAGCCGCAATCTTGATGGCAGGCTTTACGTGGTCGACGCCGATGGCTGCATCGTGGCCGCCAACGATGAGGCGTTGATCGGACAGAAGGTTGCCGCTGACATTCTGAAAAAAGTCGAGTTGCTCAGCGCTGGTCAACCAGTGCCCGACGGCTTGGCGGCCACCATTTTGCCCAATCTGTATGCGGTGGGAGATTTGCCGGCATCGTGGCTCGCGGTGAGCGCATCCCGGTTGGCGGAATCCTTGTTCCAGACCGCCGCCGCGGCGATTGTGCTGGCCTCGCTGCTACTCACCCTGTTGCTGCGAAAAATCGTGGTCGCGCCGATTAAATCCTTGACCAAGGTCACGGAAGAAATTGGCGCCGAGCGGTCTATGGTGGATTTGAAGACTGCCAGATCGGATGAAATCGGGACGCTCGTGCGGGCGCTGGATGGCATGCAAACGACCCTGCACGAGCGGCGCCGGGCTTTGCTCGAGCAGAACCAGACGCTTGAATCGCGAGCCCACGACCTCGAGGTGGCCAACGAGGCGGCGCAGGCCGCGAGCAAGGCGAAGAGCGCCTTCATGGCGACTATGAGTCATGAAATTCGCACCCCGATGAACGGTGTGTTGGGCATGGCCGAGTTGCTTTTGGGTACAACGCTGGAGACGCGCCAACGCAGATTTGCGACCAACATTTTACAGTCAGGGCGTAATCTGCTGGCGATCATCAACGACATCCTGGATTTTTCGAAGATTGAAGAAGGCAAGCTCGCCCTCAGCATGCGGCCTTTCAAGTTTGGTGAATTGTGCGAGGAAGTGATCGAACTCTTTACGGGCGCCGCAATGGGGCGAGGTTTGGGCTTGATCGCGGATATTGATGAGGCGGCGTTCACGACCGTCTACGGCGACGCTGACAGACTCAGACAGGTGTTAACCAATCTGCTGGGCAACGCGCTCAAATTCACGGACCACGGCGAAGTGGTACTGAGAGTGCTCTCGGTACGCGATGCGGCGCCTTGCCTGCAAATCGAAATCATTGATTCGGGTGTCGGTATTCCGGCCGATGAGTTGTCGCGGGTTTTCGAACCCTTCTATCAGGTGGACGGCTCTGCCAGCAGACGGCATGGGGGCACAGGTCTTGGCCTCTCGATCGTGCGGCAACTGGTTGAAGCCATGGGCGGTCGGATTACCGTCCAGAGTGCGGTCGGCGAGGGTAGCTGCTTTGCGGTTAACTTACCGTTTGATTGCCCGCCGTCCGCTAGCCCGGCGCGCGAAGCGCTGTCGGTGGTGGCGACCGGCTCTGCGTGTCAGCGGCTCGCCCTGCGTCGTGCGCTGGAAGGGCGGGGCTATCGTGTAGAAGCAGTGGCGGCGGGTGATGATTTTGAAGCGGCGCTCTCACTCCTCAAGGCCACACCCCAGCTGGTGGTGTTGGAGCGCGAGATGCTTGAGGCTGCACGGCGCTGCTTTGGGCACGAGCCGCGTTATCTGTTGCTTAAACAGCGGCTTGATCCCAGCACCACGCTGAACAACTTTGCGAGCGACCCGCGCAATATTCTTGAACTGCCGATTCGGCATCAGGAACTCGTGATGGTGTTGAGCGCTTTCGACTCCGAAGCGTCAAAACCGAAGCCCGCGCTTGAAATTTCGACACCCTTACCAGGCGCAAGGCGCGCGCTGGTGGCGGAAGATAATCCGGTGAATCAGTTGGTGCTGGTAGAAATGCTGAGACTGTTCGGGGTGTCATCGTCCTCTGCGGCAACCGGCGCGGAGGCCGCCGCGCTCTTCGAGCAAAGTCTGCGGCCGGAAAGTCCTCTGAACTTCGATGTCATTTTCATGGACTGGCACATGCCAGACATGGACGGCCTGAAAGCCACGCTTGTGATGCGTAGCCTTGAGCAGGCGCATCGCAAACGAACCCCGATCATTGCGGTCACCGCCAGCGCCATGCCCGGTGACCGCGACGCCTGTCTCGCCGCTGGTATGGACGACTACCTCGCTAAACCCTGTGCGCTAGGTGAACTTGAAGCCCTGCTGGATCGCTGGTGCCCTGAATCCCGCCGAGAGGACATCGATTCAACCGATTTGTAAGTCGTCGCCTGCGCGCTTCACGGTTACAATCGCGGTCCGGTCGCCACTCGGCGCACCCTCGCACAGGAGAGAAGCAGATGAGCGGATTTCGATTAGTCCCGCAGGACGAATACACCCATAAGCCGAGCGCGGAGCCGAACTTCAACGAGAGCGTCTCTCTCAACGCCTTTGATGCGACCGGTACCTATGGCGGC
>CANFVX010000005.1 GCA_947450495.1 Gammaproteobacteria bacterium | reverse complement strand
GGTCCAGGACCGTTGGCATCAATCCCGTCCGGGAAATTCGGGCGGGCGAGGTTGTTAAGGCCGCGCGCCGTGAAGGCGGTTCCGGCGAAGACGTCCCGGCCAAAGAAGCGCTGGGCCGCGCTCATGCGGATTGCGCCACCTGGAATGGAAATTCCGGCAATGCTGTCGGGGGCAATCGCCCTGATTTTGGCGCTCGCGTCACGCCGCGAAAACAAGGCCGCGGTGCGCGCTTTTTGCACAGAGACATCGGTACTGAAGACCGGCGAGTCAGGTGTTCTGGCCACCCCGAGGATGTTGCCGGCAACATCCACCACGGCCACCGTCACCTGCGCTGTGGAATTGAGTGGTCGACGAATCTGCGCCCGCGCCTGGTTCGCCACACCTAGCGCCTGTTGGAGAATTTCATTCACAAACGTTGCGCTTAAGGCGGATGGCGCGACGCTGCTTCTGGGCTTATACCGATTGACGCCCGTGCCGTCCTCGAGGATGAAGGCGCGGCGGGCGACAAGTGCAGGCGTCGCGTTCGCGGACGTGGCCGGCACATAGCCGGAGCCCTGGCTGCCGTAGGCTCGACCGGCTTTGACGACGTTAGTGGTGTAACCCGGAATGGTCTGCGGTGTGGCATGCACCGGAACTCTTCGGGTCACGGCGGGCACGCTAGCATCTGAAGTGGAATATGGCAGGCGAATGCCGCCGGCGGTGATTTGGCGCAGGGCATCCGGCGGCGCAAATCCCGTAGTCGCGGCCTGCGCAATCCGCTCTTCAAGGTCGGCTTTGGGATGGCGCGGATCCAAATCAAGCGTATAGGTCGCTGTCGCGCCCGCGATGACGCCGACGCCACCCACCACCACGCCAGCCTTGTAAAGCGGAAAGCCCCCCGGGTCGCCGGCCAGACCAAGTGGCGAACGACGTGGGCCAATGCCGGTGGTAGCGCCGGGATCGGTGGTCTGCACAAAGTCACCGCATGGCAACTGGCTGAACTGCACACCGTAGAGCGGGCCACCCGGTGTGTTTTTAACGCCCGGCGCGAAGTGATTCTGGATGATGAAGCTCGCAGTGCGCGTACTAAACGCGTTACCCGATGAGGAAAGATATGCGCCGGTCACGGCCTTGGAAATCGCCGCCACTGCCGCAAGGTCCAAACCCGTGGCAGCGGAACTAATGCCTTCCAGACCGCCGGTGACAGGCAGGCCTGAAGTAATGGTCAGTGCGCTGGCGGCGCCGCGCCGAAACACTGCCAGCACATTGCCAACGCGATCGACGACGGCAATGGTGAAGCGAGTCTGGCCTAGCGACTCTGCGGCTTGTTCGGCCTGCCCCGCGACACGATTAACGTCGGCAATCGACAGGCTGGCGCCTTGCGCCCAGGCGGTCACCAGCGTCAGCGCGAGCGCGTAGAGCGTCCGCCCGCGTCGCGGCGATCCCCTCATCGCGGGGGCGCCTCGCCGGCCTTGTCGGTTGGCAAAAGCGACGGACGCGTGAGTTGCGCGGTGACAGGCAAGCGGGCGGGCTGATGGAAGCCGTGGCAAAGCCCGCAATCCGAGACGATTTTATTGACGGACGGCGCAGTTCCCGCGTGGCAATCACGGCAGACCTCAATGCGCGGCATCAGCACCTCAGTGGCCTTCTGGGAGTGCTCGGCCTGATGGCAGTCCGTGCACGCTTCATTGGCGTGAGTCGCGTGGCTGAACACCGATTTCGGCAACCACACGTGGACGGACTGCACCGGCGCAATCTTCCACTGCGGCAGGTCTGATCCGGGAGTCCCAGCCAGTCCGGCGCCAGCCTCGCGGCTTACCTCATGACATACCACGCAGGAGGTTTTTTCGAACAACTCGGCCGCCGCCGCCGCCGCGCGTTCACGCACGCCACCGGGCAGATCAATGAAGCTGCGCGGCACCGCCCCGGGTTCGCCAGGCCGGGTGATTTGGATGGTGTGGGTGAGGGGTTCGGCACTCGCCGGTAGTCCGCCCTGCTGCGCCACATAGGCATAAAACTCGCGCAAGGCTGTGAGGACTTCAGGCACCGAGCCGTGCGGCACTTCGCGGTTAGACATCTGGGGCTCGAGCTTCAGCGCGTGGCAGCTTTGGCAATGGTCCTTCATGTTTGTCGGGACGAAGCGCAGACCGTCCGGCTGCAGCACATGACAGTTCGCGCATTCCATCCGCACCGTGCCTTTGGGGCTGTCGATGCCTTTCGCGCTGAGATGGACGTCGTGCGGGAATTTAAGCCCGGTGGGTTCCTCCAGCGGCTTGCCAGGCTCAAGACGAACCCGGGTCAGTGCCGACTCGGGTGGCGTGCCAGCGAGTTGCACGCGGAACTGGGGGTGCTGCTTCGCAAAGTCAGCGACGTTTTCGGTTTGCGTGGTGGGCATCGCGCCCTTGATGTCTCGATGACACTCTGCGCAATCACGACCGACAAAATGCCGGTTTTGCGTGGCAAGACCAAACTCCCCTTCGTGGTCCTGATGACAGCTCGTGCAGCTGCGGTCACTGAGACCGTGGATTTCGCCCGCCTTGGCGTTTACGTGGTCACCGATCGTCGCGTGGCAGGTTCTGCAGTCTTTATCCATGACCTGTTTGAACGGCACGCTGTGACAAACTTTACAATCGTTCGCCCAAGGCTGATGCGCTTGCGCCAGCGGGCCCGGATTCCAGACCCGGTCCAAACCGAGCAAGCTCGGCGGCGGTGGGGTGTAGGCCCCCGCGACCAGCAGGGCATGAATGTCGTCGTGAGATTTGCGTTCAGCGGGGGCTTTTACCGCCGGGTCGGGTCGGCGCGCGAGGAATGCTTGTTCCATACTCGCCATCAGCGGTTGAACGTGTTCGGCGAGACCCGGCACCTTGTGCAGCCAGCCCTTCAGTTCTTCCGCATGCCTGGAACTTGCAACGGGGAGCAGCAAGCAGACGACGGCCGCAATGACAAACAAGCTCCAGGACAGTAGTCGACGCCCGCCCAGCGGGCGCTGCAGAGATTTGATCTGGGCAGTTATCGGGTCGTCCTGTTTATGCTGCATGAGCGGCTACCAGTAGAAAAAGACCGAGACGATGTGCGCCGTCAGGGTCGCCAGCAACGCGAAAGACAGCGGCACATGCAACAGCAGCCACAAATCGGTCCAGGTTTTTAGTTTCACGAACTCGCGAATCTCATCCAGTTGAGACAGGCGCCGGAACTGCAGGTTGAGAAGATCGCGTATGGGCTTGCTAGCGCCTTCCGCCTTGGCCAATTGCTCGAGAACGCTAACAGCTCGGCGCGTGGGACAACCGATGACCTGAGAACGGAATCGACCGAACAGACTGCCGACAATCGCCGCCTCAGACGATCGCTGCACCAGGGTCTGCAAGTCGGGGTTGAGGTTGCTGGCGATTTTGCGTGACTGGGCGTCAATCTCGCGCAACGAGCCACCCAGTTGTTGAACGGTCTTCCCGTCCAGCATCCCGCTCATCAACACCGGATTTCGGAAGTAGACGTAGACGCCCCACATCCCGCTGAAAATCACCCCCAGCATCAGCACGTAGGCCAGCGTGTGGATGTTCCAGCCAAACTGGAATCCGGTATGGAGCGTGGCCACCACGATGAGCGAAAGGCCGAGATAAACGTGCGCCGACAGCCAGCCTTTCACAGTGCCAAGCCTGGAGCGGTAAGCGCGTTTGCGAAGGCCGAAAAACATCAGCCAGAGAATGAGGACCGCGCCGATCGTCCCCAAGGTATAGCCCAGCCAGGTGCCACCGTTAGGGATGGTCCGGGGCGTATGCCAGAGGTAGGCCCCGATGCTACCCAGCACCAGCAATGTAGCGACTTTGAGGTAGCGAAAGCTGGCGAACTTCAGAAGGTTTTCGTGCAACATCCAAAAAAGGTTCCCAACTTGTAACAGCTTGCGGGAAGGTTCGCGGCTATCCTACTGTCGAACCTAAACTAATTGCTAGCGCAGAGACAGAAAAAAACCACGTCAGCGGGAGTCCCCAGAAGCGATGGGGTAACAAATCGGAGCGGGACTTTGGGAGCCTGAGGCAAGATTGGAGACCAGCAGTAACCGGCGGAGGAAAGAGCCTGCGGCGTAAAGAGATGGTGGGCCGTGTAGGACTTGAACCTACAACCTACTGATTAAGAGTCAGCTGCTCTACCAATTGAGCTAACGGCCCTTCAAGGCAAGAAGATGGGGCGAGCGATGGGGATCGAACCCACGACACCAGGTGCCACAAACCTGTGCTCTACCAACTGAGCTACGCCCGCCATCGAACTTGAAGGCATTTCTTTCGCAGACCTGCGGCAGGTTTCCGTCCGCCACAACGGACCACCCGAAAAGGTGGCGCGCCTGGCAGGACTCGAACCTGCTACCCTCGGCTTAGAAGGCCGATGCTCTATCCGGATGAGCTACAGGCGCATTCGAAACCAAGACGCTGTTGACGCTACCGGATGGTCGGGGCAGAGGGATTCGAACCCACGACCCCCTGCTCCCAAAGCAGGTGCGCTACCAGACTGCGCTATGCCCCGATTATTTCGGTCACTGGCCCTACGCGAAAGAGACCGGATGATACGCAGCGAAACGCGTGGAAGCAACGCGCGTGAGCGAGTTTTAAGCTTGCGGGCGAGGCCATCGTCCAGCACCATTCCGCCCGCTGCCGATTGCCCGCGCCGCGCGCGCCGACAGCATCGTTTTTCTCATCACCTATTACGAAGGAAATTTCCATGGCCGGCACGCGCGTACAACTCGACACCTCCAAAGGCGCCATCACCCTCGAACTCTTCGACGAAGCGGCGCCGACCACTGTCGCCAATTTCCTGAAATACGTGCAGGACCAATTCTACGTCGGCACCATTTTTCACCGGGTAATCGATGGTTTCATGATTCAGGGTGGCGGCTTCACCAAAGACATGAATCAGAAAAAGACCAATGCCCCCGTCGGCAACGAAGCCAACAACGGCAAGGGCAACAAGGTGGGGACCATCGCCATGGCCCGCACGAACGACCCCCATTCCGCCACCGCCCAGTTCTTCATCAACGTGAAGGACAACGACTTCCTCAATCACCGCGACCAGTCGATGCAGGGCTGGGGCTACTGTGTGTTTGGTGAGGTGGTCGAAGGGATAGAAGTCGTCAACGACATCAAGGCTGTGAAAACCGGCCGCGCTGCGGGAATGACCGACGTTCCGGTCGAAACCGTTGAAATTACGGGCGCCACCGTACTCTAAGCGGACGACACAAAGTGCCTACGCTGTTTTTGTCAGACGCTCACCTGAGTGAGCTGCGGCCCGTCCAGCTGAGCCATTTTCAGCACGTCCTGACTCAGGCCTCGGCACTCGGTGCCGAGGTCTACATTCTCGGTGACCTCGTGGAGTTCTGGCCGGGGGATGATGACGACGCGCCCTTCCATCGTGAGGTCGTCGCCGCACTCGCAAGGTTTAGCGCGGCCGGCGGCGCGCTCAAGGTGGCGCTGGGCAATCGGGATTTTCTGCTCGGGGAGCGCTTCGCACGGGACACCGGCGCTGGCTTGCTTGATGACTACACCGTTATCGAACTTGCCGGTGAGAAGGTGCTGATCGGTCACGGTGACCTGCTCTGCACGCGCGACCTCAAATATCAGGCCTTTCGGGGCTTTGTCCGGAACCCGACCAACCAGCAACAGTTTCTGGCTGCCCCGCTGGCCGAGCGGCGCCGGATTGCCGCGCAAACTCGCGAAGGCACACAGGCCTCGATGACCGAGAAAGACGACCAGATCATGGACGTCGAAGAGACCGAAGTGCGGCGCGTGATGGCGGCCAACGGCGCAAGCGTTCTGATCCACGGCCACACGCATCGGCCCGGTGTTCACAGCCTCGAGACTGAGTCGGGCACGCTCCGACGCTACGTGCTCGGCGATTGGTACGAGGAAGGCATCGTGCTGTGGGTGAACGAAGGCGAGTACCGGTTACTTACGACCAGCGAATTTCTGGCGCTTGCCTGAAGCGGGCTAGCGGGTCTGGATAAGACCGGCCCGATAGCCCAACCAGTCGAATCTCGCGCCCGGATCCGTTTTGCGGCCTGGCGCGATCTCGCAATGCCCCACGATACGTTGCGGGGTAATCGCCGGATAAACCGCGCAAAGCACCCGAGTGAGCGCGATGAGTCGCTCGTACTGAAATGACTCATACGGCTCGTCATCGCAGCCTTCGAGTTCGATCCCGATCGAAAAATCATTACACCCGCTGCGGCCTCCGAAGCTCGACACGCCCGCATGCCAGGCGCGGTCGTGGGTAGAAACAAATTGCACCAAGGCGCCGTCGCGACGAATCAGAAAGTGCGCCGAGACCCGCAAATCGCCCAGGCTGGCAAACGATGCATGGGCGTGTGGATCGAGTTGGTTAAGGAATAGCGCCTCGATAAACGGGCCACCGTAGTGGCCGGCGGGCAAACTAATGCCGTGAATCACCAGCAGATCGATGCAGACCCCTGCGGGTCGTGCGTTGAAGTTAGGGGATGAACAGCGTCTGGCTGTCTTACACCAGCCGGTAGCGAGGTCCAATTCCAGGGCGGGCGTTTCAGGCATCTGCCGGCGATGCCAGCAACAAGGAGAACTCACCCTCAGGGCCGCTGTGATGTTGCTCGATTTGGAAACCGGCCGCCGACAGCAGGCTCGCAATCGATTGCGAGGAGAACTTGCGGCTAATCTCGGTGCGGATGGTCTCGCCACTGGCGAGTTGTAGCGACTGCCCGAGACCACCAAGGGTGACCGATTGCTCTACAAGACTTTCGAGATGCATTTCGATCTGCGCTTCACGCTGGTTGTAGAACGCACGGTGCGAAAACTTGTCTAGTTCGAAATCCGCATCGACAGCCTGATTCAGCACCGAAAGTACGTTGAGATTGAAGGCGGCCGTGTAACCGGCGGCGTCGTTGTAGGCAGCATTGAGTTTCGCCGCATCCTTCACGCGATCCGCGCCCAGCAGCAAACGATCCTCCGGGCCCATCATGGCGCGGATCTCGCTCAGCAAGGCGATGGCGGCTGGGTCGGTGAAATTGCCAATCGTTCCGCCTAGAAACATGTACAGGGTGCGCCCTGGCAGGCGCGGCAGATGCTCGAGCCCGGCAGTGAAATCACCCTGCAGGGGTCTGACTTCAAGCGAACTGAATTGGCCAGACAACAAGGCCGCCGTTTTGATGAGCACCGCTTCGCAGACATCAAACGGGCAGTACACGGTAGGCAGATCCAAGGCCGCGCAAGCGGCAAATAACGGGCCTATCTTGGACGCCACCCCGCTCCCCAGTTCAATAATGAACTGCGGCTGAGAGGCTTCAATTACCTCAGTGGCGTGCGCTGCGATCAAGGCCTTTTCGGCGCGTGTGGGGTAGTACTCAGGCGTCTCGCAGATGGCCTCGAACAAGGCCGATCCGCGGTCGTCGTAAAAATATTTGGGCGGCAATTCCCGCGGCACGCTGAGCAAACCCGCGCGCACATCATCCGCTAACGAGGGTACCGGACGTGACGGTGGGACTACTGCCAGCAATGCGTTCGACATCAATTTTTTCTCTCTATAGGGAGCGGGCGAATCATCGGACGCGATGATACCACCCGCCCCTGCATGCCGCGTTTGAACATCCGGCCCCGGAGCGATTAGGCTAGCGCCCCTTCAGTTGCGAGCCGCCTCAGTGCCTTCTTCATTCGATCGTAGCGCTACCGAAATTGATTACTTCAAAGACCTTGAGGGCAGCATCGCGGCCGCGCTGGCCGAAGACGTAGGCAGCGGCGACGCCACCGCGAGTCTTATTCCGCCAGGCCGCCAAGCAACTGCGACGGTCATTGCCCGCGAAGCCGCAGTGCTCTGCGGTCAGCGCTGGTTCAACGGTGTCTTCAGTGCGATTGATCCGGCGGTCCAGATTGAATGGCTCAAGCAGGACGGTGACCCGTTGGCCGCGGACGACCTCGTCTGCCGGCTACAGGGCCCCGCCCGTGCGTTGGTAACCGGTGAACGGAGCGCGCTCAACTTCCTGCAAACGCTATCAGGCACCGCCTCCGTGACGCGTCGGTATGCTGACGCGCTGAGTAACAGCCGGACCCGCTTGCTCGATACCCGCAAAACCCTGCCCGGCCTGCGCCGCGGGCAAAAATACGCGGTGCGCTGTGGCGGCGGCTTCAATCACCGCGCCGGTCTCTACGACGGCGTGCTCATCAAGGAAAATCATATTGCCGCGGCGGGTTCCGTCAGCGCGGCTATTCGCTTGATTCACGCCACCGGGCTTGGTCTGCCGGTCGAAGTTGAGGTAGAGCACCTTGCTCAAATTGAAGAGGCCATCGGCGCCGGCGCCGACATGCTGCTGCTGGATAACTTTTCAACGGACATGCTGCGCGAGGCGGTGCGACTCACCGCCGGGCGAGTGAAACTTGAAGCCTCGGGCGGCTTTGAGTTAGCCGATTTGCCAGCGATTGGCGCCACCGGCGTTGATTTTGTCTCCGTCGGCAGCCTGACCAAACATTTACGGGCGACGGATTTCTCGATGCGAATCACGCACGCCAACGACGCCTGACCCTCAAAGCCGGCTGCGGACGCTCTCATAGATGCGATTCACAGCGGGCTCGGCGTTCGCCAGCAGCGCAGACAACTCCGTCAGGCGTGCTTCGGCAAACGCCCGATCCTTAATCACGCCGGCGTTCACGTAGACATTCAGCGCCGCACTCTTGAGCGCCGCCCATCCGGCCATCACGGCAACCCCGGCATCGCTGATCACATTGGGATTGCCGCGCTCTGCAACCGGCTCTGACAGGGCGATAACCCGCGCCGACAATCGCGCACAATCCATCGGCGCTTCGGTCGCCAGCACCAGCGCCGCCTGCACGGCTAGCGCGCGCGCGAGCTTTTGTTCTTCGGTGTCCTTGGCCATTCCGTAGGCTGCCATGACGGCATCAAAGGCGGCGATGTCGGCCGTAATTGCTTGTGTTAAGCGTTCACGCAGTTGCTCGGCCTCGGCCAGCACCAGCGCCATTTCATCGGCCACCGCGGCGTGCTTTTCTTTGCCGAGGGTCAGATTGCACACCATGCCGATCAGCGCCGCGCCCATGGCCCCCATGAGGCCGGCAGCGCTACCGCCGCCCGGCGTCGACGCACGGCTGGCCAATTGGTCGAGAAATTCCTGAATTTTTTGCTCGGTCAGCATGGGGGGCACTCCGCAGGGCTCAAGGTAAGGCGTCGATTATAGGCAGCGACGCGCGCTGCACTCATCCGCAGTTTCTAGCGCGGCTTGTGAGGGCTCTCGCCTGCGGTTAGTGTGCCCTCGCGCATTGAAAGTCTCTCCGCTGGTATTGCATGAAAAAGCTGCTGTTTATTTTCGACACCGACACCCCGCCCAACACCTTCGATGTAGTTGTGGCCTACGACGCCGGTGCCGATCACGTGACTCCGCTAGGCGGCATCTCGGCGGCGAATGTCGCGAAGTTGGTGGAAGGCGTGGTGTTCACGCGCCCACCCAGCGCAAAAAAATTTACCGCACTGTTCATCACCGGCACCAACATGGCGGATGGCGAGGCGCTGTTCAAAGCGGTCCGTCAGCAGTTTTTTGGCCAGTTCCGGGTGTCGGTCATGTTGGACAGCAATGGCAGCAATACGACGGCGGCAGCGGCCATCGCGCTGCTGGGGAAAGACCTGCCTGTGGCCGGAAAGCGCGCCGTGATTCTGGCCGGCACGGGCCCCGTGGGGCAGCGCGCGGCCGCCATGCTGGCGCAGCAGGGCGCACTGGTGACCTTGTGCTCACGCACGCATGACCGCGCAGCGAGCGCCTGCGAGGCGATGAATACCCGCTTCAAACTGGCAATCACACCCGCCGCCACGCCCGAACTCCCGGCGGTAGAGGACGTCCTGCAAGGCGCCCAAATTGTGATGACCACCGGTGCCGCCGGCATCGAACTGCTGCCCGAGGCGCTATGGTCCACCCATCCCACGCTGGAGGCGGTGCTGGATTCCAACGCCACCCCGCCGCTGGGAATTGCCGGCATCGAGATGCAGGACCGCGGCACGCTTCGTCATGGCAAGCGCTGCTACGGCGCGCTGGGCTTCGGGGGACTCAAGCTGGAACTGCAGCGCGCCTGTATCGCCCAGATGTTTGAAGCAAATGACCGCGTTTTTGACGCGCCTGAAGTACTCGCCACCGCCCAAACGCTGGTGCTGGCGCGCTAAAGCGGCGCTCAATTCCGATGACCCTGTTCGAACAAATCCTGCTCGCTGCCGACGAAGATCTCCTGAAACTCATCTATCGGGCGGCCTCCAGCCGCGCGCGCGGCGCAGACGCCCAGCGCTCGCGCGAAATCGCCCGCGCTTTAGGGCTGGCCAACGGACAACTCATTTGCGCCGTCGGCTTCCACCCCTCAATTCGCCAGTTGCCCGACGTTATTTCCATGTTGGGTGCCGACAGCTACGACAGCTTGGCGCATCAACGCGATCGCTATTTCACGCACGACGTCTATGAGCGGCTAACGGTCAAGAACGTGCTTGCCATCTACGCCAATGCCAAGCGCAGTCCCTGGCTTGAGCAGCACCTGCAAACACTTTTGCAAAAGCGGCTGCGACGCGTGGAGGAAAAGATCGAAGCTCAGGTCAATCCGCTGGTGATCGAGCGCTACAAGAAAGAAATCCGGGCGCTCTACGGCAGCGGTCTGGCGTGGCCCGATTTTGTGGAAACGCGGCTGCGCGAAGTGCACACCGGTTTCCGCACTTTGCTGGGCGAGGTTCAGATGATTATCGAGAACCGGATCATCCCGCTCGGGGACATCTTCTTCCGCAACAGCATCCTGCCGGAAGAAAAGCGTCGCCTGATCAAGCACGGCCTGGTGCCGCGCGAAGTGGTGAGGTCCCGGCTGGAAAGCGCAGACCTGTCCGAAATAGAGCGGCGGGTTCTGGAAGACGAACTCCGCCTGCTCTAGGGCGCCACACCCACGCCTAGCCGTGACGCTGGGCGAGGCTTAGCCAGGTCTCCACGACCGTATCCGGGTTAAGCGAAATGCTCTCGATGCCTTGTTCCAGCAACCAGGCCGCGAGGTCAGGGTGATCCGACGGCCCCTGGCCGCAAATACCGATGTATTTGCCGGCTGCACGGCAAGCGCTGATCGCTTTCGCCATCAGCATTTTGACCGCCGGGTTCCGCTCGTCGAACAGATGCGCCACCAGACCTGAATCCCGATCGAGTCCCAGCGTTAACTGGGTAAGGTCGTTAGAACCAATCGAAAAGCCATCGAAATACTGCAGAAACTCTTCGGCCAGCAGCGCGTTGGACGGCAACTCGCACATCATGATGATGCGCAGCCCGTTCTCACCGCGACGCAGGCCGGCTTCGGCCAGCAGGTCGATGACCTGACGCGCTTCATCGGGCGTGCGCACGAAGGGCACCATGACTTCCACGTTGGTAAGGCCCATGTCGTTGCGCACCCGCTTCAGCGCGTCGCATTCCATCTGGAAACAGGCGCGGAAGTTGTCGGCGATGTAACGCGAGGCGCCGCGGAAGCCGAGCATCGGATTTTCCTCCTCGGGCTCATACACGTTGCCCGCGATCAGGTTGGCGTATTCGTTGGACTTGAAGTCCGACAAACGCACGATCACCGGCTGCGGATTGAACGCCGCCGCAATGGTCGAAATGCCCTCAACCAACCGTGAAACAAAGAATTCGCGCGGGCTCGGATAAGCCGCGATCAGCGGTGCAATGCTTTCCTGCAAATCGCGTGAGAGCTTGGCATAGTCGACCAGCGCTCGCGGGTGAATGCCAATCATGCGATTGATGATGAACTCAAGTCGGGCCAGACCCACGCCCCGATGCGGCAAGCTGCCGAAGGCGAAGGCGCGATCGGGATTACCCACGTTCATCATGATTTTGACCGACAGATCCGGCATGGCATCCAGACGAATTTCACGCCGTTCGAAAGGCACCAGTCCCTCGTAGATGTAGCCCGTATCGCCTTCGGCGCACGACACGGTGACCGGCTGGCCGTTCACGATTTTGGCAGTCGCGTCACCACAGCCCACAACCGCCGGCACGCCAAGTTCACGCGCGATAATCGCCGCGTGACAGGTGCGGCCGCCACGATTGGTAACGATGGCCGCTGCCCGCTTCATAACCGGCTCCCAGTCCGGATCGGTCATATCGGTGACCAGCACGTCGCCATCCTGCAAGGTGGCCATGTCGGTCACGTCGGAGATAACCCGCGCCACGCCGCTGCCCACGCGCTGGCCGATACTGCGACCTTCCACCAGCACCTTGCCGCGGGCGCCCACGTCGTAGCGCTCCATCACCTGCCCGTTGCGGCTTTGCACGGTCTCGGGCCGCGCCTGCACCACGTAGAGCTTGCCGTCCACCCCGTCCTTCGCCCATTCGATGTCCATCGGGCGGCCGTAATGCAGTTCAATCGCAACCGCGAGTCTGGCCAGTTCCTCGACGTCCTGGTCGTTAATGGAAAACACCCGTCGGTCGGATTCATCGACCTCGAGGGTTTCCACGCTGTGGCCGGTGCCCGCGCCGTCGGCGTAGTTCATGCGCACATGCTTGCTACCCAGATTGCGGCGGAGAATTGCGGGTCGACCTTCGGCCAAGCCTTTCTTGTAAACGTAGAATTCGTCCGGATTCACCGCGCCCTGCACCACCAGTTCGCCCAGACCATAGCTGGAGGTGATGAACACCACGTCGCGAAAGCCGGATTCGGTATCGAGCGTGAACATTACGCCGCTGGCGCCCACGTCGCTGCGAACCATGCGTTGAATGCCGGCGGAAAGCGCAACCTTGTGGTGTTCAAAACCGTGGTGGACACGGTAGGAAATGGCGCGGTCGTTGAAGAGAGAGGCGAAGACGTCCTTGATGCGGCGTCGAACCTGCTCCAGACCGGTCACGTTCAAATAGGTTTCCTGCTGGCCGGCGAAGGAGGCGGTGGGCAGGTCTTCGGCGGTGGCCGAGGAGCGCACCGCGACCGAAAAACCGGCCGGCGCGCTGGCCGCCATGGCGGCATATGCCTCGGCGATTGCAGCCTCGAACCCCGCCGGTAGCGGTGTGCTGGACACCCAGTCGCGGATTTCGCGGCCGGCGGCGGTCAGGGCCGCGACGTCATCGGTATCAAGGGTATCCAGACGGATCTGGATGCGCTCGGCCAAGCCGTCTTGCGCCAAAAATTCGCGAAAAGCCTCGGACGTCGTGGCAAATCCACCCGGCACGCGCACGTCGGCGGCGCTGAGATGGCGGATCATCTCGCCCAGCGAGGCGTTCTTGCCGCCCACCCGGTCGATATCGTCGATTCCGATGTGATCAAGGGGAACTATATAATCGGTCATTCAGGCTTACTCGTAGGCTGTTCCGCACAGTCGCGGCGAAAAGGGGAGCGGCATTGTAACCGACCCGGGGAGATTGGCTTATCAACGATTCCATCATCAAAAAACGCAGGGTCTTTTTTGTCTCCGATCGGACCGGCATTACGGTTGAAATGCTCGGCCAGACCTTGCTGACCCAGTTTCCCAACACCGAGTTCGTCACCCAGACCCTACCCTTCGTGACCAATCAGGCGGCGGCCCAGAGCGCGGCCGAGATCATTCTCGCCGCCAAACACGAAGATGGGGTCGCGCCGGTGGTCTTTTCCACCCTCACTGACCCTACCACCCAGTACTTCATTGGCACTGCGTCCGAACACGTTTTCGACCTGTTCGGCACTTTCATCGAGCCCCTGGAAGAAGCGCTGGGGGAGGAGTCCTCGCATACGGCCGGACGCATGCACGGCATTCGCGACGTCAGCAGCTATGAGCGGCGAATGAGCGCGCTCAATTACACGCTGGCGCACGACGATGGGGTGAACCTGCGCGGGCTCGCTCAGGCCGACGTGGTGCTCGCCGGGGTTTCCCGCTGCGGCAAAACCCCCACCTGCCTCTATTTAGCCCTGCAATACTCGCTCAAGGCGGCCAATTACCCGCTGACAGAGGAGGATTTTGAACGCGGCGGCTTGCCGGCAGGTCTCGTGGGCTGTCGCGAGAAGGTTTACGGGCTGACCATCGTGCCGGAACAACTCAGCCGCATCCGCCATGAACGACGCCCCCACGGCACCTACTCCACGCTGACCCAATGCCGGGCCGAAGTGGCGCAGGCTGAGGCCCTGTTCAAAGCCCAAAACATCCAGTTTCTGGACACCACCACGGTATCGATCGAGGAAATTGCCGCCACCATCGTGCGAGACAAGGGTTTGCGCTGAAAATGCCTGCGCTCCGCTCGGTGGCGGGCACGGCCGTCGCCGTGATGACCCTGTCCTCGTTTCTCACCGGGGCGGGATTTCTGCCCCAACTCGCCGCTCTGCCGGGCGCCTGCGCCTGGTTGGCGGGCCTCATTCTGGTGTTCGGCCTCAACCGCTTTCAGATCACCCAGGCACTCATCATGAGTGGGATAGGTCTGGCGGGGATCTCGGTTGCCATCATCGCGGGCGACTACAGCTGGTGGGCAACGCTGGAGAAGGGCAACCACCCGATGCTAGCAATGCTCGCCTCGGTCAGCTTTCTGCGCTTGATCACGGAGCCCGGCGTGGCGCACAGCGCGGCCCTGCCCCGCGGCCCGCGGGCGGTGGTGCAGACGCTACTCGCGACGCACCTCTTCGGCGCCGTCATCAATATCTCGGCGCCGGTGGTGATTGGCGAACGGATTGCGCAGAACGAACGCCTGAGCCGGCTCCAAAGCCAGGCCATCAGCCGCGCGTTCGTCGCGGCATCGATGTGGTCGCCGTTTTTCATCGCCATGGCGATCATCCTGCAGCTGCTGCCCAAAGCGCAGTTCGCGGTCATTTCCGCCGCCGGCTTCATCGCCTCCGGCTGCTTTATGGCGTGGAACTTCTGGCACTTGCCACGCGATCCGGAGGCCCACGCGTTCATTGGCTACCCTTTACGCGTGCAAGCCCTGTGGGCGCCGGTATTGCTCAGCACCTGCGTGCTCGGCGGCCACTGGCTGCTACCGCAAATCTCGGTGCTGACGCTGATTGATGGCGCAGCGCTGGGCGTGGTGCTCGCGACGCTGCCGCTGGTGCGCGGTCGTGCCGCACCGCAGGTCTTCATCACCCACCTGCGCGAACGTCTCCCCGGCATGGGCAGCGAAATTGCGATGTTCCTAGGCGCCGCAGTGATGAGCGCCGGCATTGAAGCGGCGGTGCGCCACGGGGATATCGCCTTGAGTCCGGCGCATCTCGATGCCAGCGGCGCGGCGGTGTTGCTGGCGGGGCTCGTCGTGCTGGGGATTGTGGGCGTTCACCCGGTGGCGGCAATTTCGGCGCTGTCCAGCATCTGGCACTTCAACGATCTGGACGGCAACCTGCTCGGTATCGTGTTCCTGCTGGTATGGGGCCTGAGTCTGGTCGCCTCGCCGTTCTCAGGGACTAGTCTCGTGTTCCAAACCCGCTTCGGTCTTGGTTCGATGGACCTGCTGCGCTGGAACCTGGGCTATGTCGCAATGGGATATTGCGTGGGTGTGGGCGTGCTCTTTGGCTATCAATGGTGGGCCAACGCCGGCTGAGCAGGCTTACAGCGGTTTGCCGTATTCCACGCTGAACTTCAGCTGCGCGTGCTCCCAGTAATCCGCCTGCCAGTCGCCAACCTCGGCCGCCACCGGTTCGGCCAAGGGTCCGGTAACAAGCAAAAATCCGGGCTTCAATTGCCAGCCACGGGCAATCAGCTGATTAACCTGCCACCGCAACGCCTCGTACTGCCCGCCCATCACATTGGTGGCTTTGCCGCGCACCACTATTTCGTCGGCGCGCCGCATCTCCACGAACGTGGCGTCCACCACCGAGGGCTCACTGCTACTGAACGGTTCGCCCACCACCAGCCTCGCCTTGGCGCCGTTGGCGGCCACCAAATCCTGCACCTGCGGCGGCGCTGAGTCGTCGAAGTTGTAATCCACCAGCACCACTACCGGACGCACTTCCTTTACCTTCACGGCGAGATCGGAAGCATCGGTCACCGGGCTGGTAATTGGCACATTGAGCGTAAAACCCAAGGCGGGCGCGACTTTCAACTGACTCTTGGCGGCCCGCGTGACCCACGCGCCGGGCGCCAGCCACTGGTCCTTGAGGACTGCTGAAGTAATCGGTTCGGTGCCGCGCAAGCGGGCCCGGCTGAGCGGCGAGGTGAGATCGGACCGAAAGCCCACCAGCGGCGTGCGGCCCCCGAGTTCGCGCACCACCAGCTGCTGGATGCCATAGGCATCTTCCAGCTTCAAGGTGGGCTCCAACGCGGTGATGGTCGGCAAGGGTCGGCGCGCCTGCGTTTGCAGGAGCACCACGTCGGCCCAGTTGTCGAGCGTGCTCCAGGCTTGAGCGAGACCCTGAACGGCGAGGCAACAGAAAAAAATGAGCGTGCGCATGAATCCAGTGCAATTTGAGGTGAAAAGGATCGCGTCCCTCAACAAGCCTCGAGCCTGCTTGACGCTTTGGAGGCCGGCCCGTGTAATGGCCGACCTCCAGATTCTAACGGACTCACCGCCCTCTGCGCGGGTTCCCTTTTGCCACCCGAGACGAGCCCCCTATCGCCGCATGTCAGCGCCCTCATCGCCTACGCTCGCCACTCGCCTGGCCGAGTTCGCCGCCAGCCTGCACCCGGAGTCCATTCCGGCGGCAGCTTTTGAACGCGCCAAACTCCATGTGCTGGATGCGCTGGGCACCGCGCTTGCAGCCAGCACCTGCGACTTTGCCGAAATCAGCGCAGCCGCCCTCCATAGTCTGGGCGAGGCCGGCGAATATCCTGTGATTGGCCGCAGCGAGCGCCTGCCGCTCCGCGACGCCATGCTCCAGAACGGCGTGCTGGTGCACGGGCTCGATTTCGACGACACCCACGGCGCGAGCGTCGTCCACTGTTCCGCCAGCGCGGTGCCGCTGATGCTGGGCGTGGGACAACGCTGCGGGGTGAGCGGTCGAGCCGCCCTCACCGCCTATCTGCTGGCGGTTGAAATCGACGCCCGCCTCGGCGCCGTCGCCCGCGGCACCCTGCAAAAGCGGGGCTGGCATCCCACAGGGATCATTGGCGCCTTCGGCTGCGCGGCCGCCGCCGGCCACTTGCTTGGCGCGTCCTCGCGCGGTATCGCCGACGCGCTCGGCATCACGCTCAGTATGGCGAGCGGCAATCTGGAATTTCTCAACGACGGCGCGTGGACCAAGCGCCTGCATCCCGGCTGGGCCGCCGTCGCGGGCTACACGGCGGCCGCGTACGGACACGCCGGATTCGTGGGCCCGGCGCAGGCCTTTGAGGGTCGTTTCGGGCTCTATCGCATGCTGCTCGACGACCCGGCACCGGACCTCAGCGGCGTGCTGGACGGGCTGGGGCGCCAGTGGGCGATTTTCGACAACGGCTTCAAACCGTATCCGGCCTGCCACTTCCTGCACGCCTTTATCGATTGCGCCCGGCACTGCCGGGCACTGCCGGGCTTCGACCTCGCAGCCATCGACCACATCGAAGCGCTGATTCACCCCGACCAAATCGCGATCGTGTGCGAACCCGTGGTCGCCAAACTGGCGCCCCAGTCGCCCTACGATGCCCAGTTCAGCCTGCAGTTCTGCGTGGCGGCCACGCTGCGGCTCGGGGATTTTGGCCTCGATGAACTGGAACCCGCCGCGCTGGGCGATGTCGCAACGCTGGCGCTCGCGCAAAAAGTGCGCTGGCAGCCAGATCCGGCATCGCGCTATCCCGCCAGTTACAGCGGGGCGCTGCGGATTTACCTCAAAAATGGCCACGTGCTTGAAGCGCGAGAGGCCGTTAACCGCGGCGCCGCCGAGAACCCGCTCGGCCCGGAGGATGTGATGCGTAAATTCCGCCGCAATGCGGACCGGTGTCGGGCTTTATCCAGCAGCGACGCCTTGATCGCCGCCGTGATGGGCCTCGATACCGCGTCCAATCTGGCAGCACTCACCTCCGCCATGGTGGCGCGATGACGCGCTTGCTGAGGCGCTTCGGCTGGCGACTCCTGCCGCTGATGCTCTGGCAAAGCCTTGCCTTGGCAGCGCCGCCGGTCGCAGTCACCGCCGCCGAACCCGACACGAGCACCCAATACGCGCTGTGGTCGGCGCTGATTTCCCACGGGCTGGGGGCGGACGCCAAGACGGTGGTCATCGCCCAACGCACCACCGACGAAACCGGTGCCGTCCTGGCACCGGGCGCCAAACTTGAGGACGTCGCGAAAAAACTGGACGTCTCGCCGACCTTGCTCAAAGCCTGGGTGGAAGCCAATCAAAGCGCGCTTACCCTTGAGCGGCAGTTCAGCCTGCGGGCCAAATATCATTTGCTGGACGACAAGACCCGCGCTGACATCTTCACCGGCGAAGATGCGGCCGCGAACTGGGGCCGATTTCGGGCGCAATTTCCCGATGCGCCCGGGCTGCTCCGCCTCTCAAGAACGGCCGTCGACGCCCCCGAGGGACATGCATTGGCGTATATCGAATTTACCTGTGGCCCCGCCTGCGGTTCTGGTCGCCTCATCCGCGCCGTCCGCAAAGGGAAAAACTGGACCGTCCTCAGCGGCGAACTGATCTGGATAGCGAGACCCTGACCATGCCGAGTATTGCTGTGTTTTGCGGCGCGCGCGCCGGCGCCAACGCGCTCTATACCGAAGATGCCCAGGCGCTGGGCAAAGCGCTGGCGGCGCGCGGCTGGCCGCTGGTGTATGGCGGTGGCCGAGTGGGCTTGATGGGCGTGGTGGCGCAGGGCTGTCTCGACGCGGGCGGCGAAGTCACCGGCGTGATTCCGGGTTTTCTCTCCAGCCGTGAAGTGCTGCACTCGGGCCTGCAGGTGAATCATCAGGTCGAGGATCTGTTTGAGCGCAAAGGCCTGATGATCGAACTCGCCGACGGCTTCATTGCCCTGCCCGGCGGCATCGGCACGCTCGACGAATTGCTGGAAGTGATGGCGTGGCGACAACTCGGCTGTATCGACAAACCCATCGCGCTGTTGAACACCGCCGGCTACTTCGACCCTTGGTGTGCGGTGCTTGAACACGCCGTGAAGGAAGGCTTTCTCGATCGGTCAGAAGTCTCGCGCTTGCTGGTCCACGACCGCGTTGACCGCCTGCTCGAAGCGCTGGAAGAAAGTCTGCCACTGGTCGCCGCCCCATGACACGCTTCGATGCCGTCATCTTCGATATGGACGGCGTGCTGATTGATTCCGAGCCCGTCATTCGTCGCGCCGCGCAGCTGGCGGGCGAAGATTTCGGCAAAACCCTCACCGATGAGCTGTATCTCAAAATGATCGGCCTGCCGGGCGGGCGGGTGGAAGCGATGTTGATGGAAGTGTTCGGCGCGGACTTTCCGCTCGCCGAATACCGCTTGCGGTTCCAGCATTTCTATCAGCAGACCGTGAGCCGCGACGGCATGCGCAGCAAGCCCGGCATTCCGGCGCTGCTGCAAGCCCTCACCGCCGGCGGGGTACCCATCGCGGTCGCCACCCAGACCCGTAGCGGCCACGCCCAGGCCGCGTTAAGCGCCGCCGGCCTTATCGACTATCTGCCCGTGTGCGCCACCGGCGATGAAGTGAAGCAGGGCAAGCCGGCGCCGGATGTCTATCTCCTTGCGGCCTCGCGTCTGGCCGTGGACCCGGCGCGCTGCATCGCCCTCGAAGATTCCGATGTTGGCGCCCAGGCCGCCGTCAGCGCCGGCATGTGGACTTTGATGATCCCGGACTTGAAACCCGCCGGCGCCGCCATCGCCGAACTGGTGCACGAGATCTTGCCGTCCATGCCGGCCGCCGCACAGCGGGTGCATGAGCTGTTGCGCGCAGGCCGTGTCCGCTTAGAGGAAGCGTAATTGGCCGGGAAATTCACCAAGACCTTGGTCGCCAGCTTGCTGATGTTGAGCAGCATTTGCGCCCTCGCAGCCACGACCAGCGCGCCGGTACCGGAGGTCATCACGCAGGAACAAGCGCTGGCGGCCTGGGATCGCTTCCGCCAGGCGCCAGAGCAGCAATTGCGTGAAGCCCCAACCTTCCTGAAATTCATGCAGCGGGGCACGGTGCACACCGTGCTGCGCAGTGATTTGCTCTTCTGGATGTATCAGCCCTATCCGCAAGACGTGCAGGCCGTGCTGTATGCCGCTTACATGGGCGGCAATCTCGACTCCCAGCTACGTGGCAAACGTCAGGGTGACGATGCAGAAGCCGGCATCAGCGCGACGCTCGACGCCTGGGCGCAGCTCAAACCCACCCATCCCAAGCTCGACATCAAGCAGCTCGACCAATGGGCGGAAGCGCGCCGTAAGGGCCAGCTTGCCAGCGCCCTGGCCCAGCGGGCGGCGCCCTGATGACCCGCCGCACCAGCACCAGCACCGGCAGCGCCAAGGCCAACCAGCGCCACGGCGATTTCGCGCGCAACACGCTCGCGCTCATTTACGATTTCGACGGCACGCTCACCCCGCAGCCCATGCAGGAATACACCGTCCTGCCCCAGCTCGGGATTGCGCCACAGGACTTCTGGGCCGAAGTGAATGCCGAAGCCAAACGCACCGGCGGTGACGGCATCCTCACCTACATGCGTTTGCTGGTGGAAAAGATTGAAGCCAACAAGGCGCATCTCAGCCGAGACGCCCTGCGCAAGCTCGCCCGCGACGTGCAGTATTTTCCGGGCGTCGAAACCTGGTTTGAGCGCGTCAATCGCTACGTCGCCAGCGCCTCCGGCGGCACGGTGCAGGCCCGGCACTACATTATTTCAGCTGGTTTAAGCGAGATTCTGGAAGGCATCAGCATCAAGCATCACTTCGAGCGCATTTACGCCTCGCAGTATCACTTCAATCATCACGAGGTGGCCTGCTTCCCCACTATCGTCATTAACGACACCAGCAAGACGCAGTATCTGTTCCGCATCAACAAGGGTCGCGAGCAGCAGGGCGAATCAATTAACGAATACATGCCGGAAGCCGAGCGCCCGGTGCCGTTTGGTCACATGCTGTATCTGGGCGATGGTCTGACCGACGTGCCCTGCATGACGGTGACCAAAAACTACGGCGGCTTCGCGATCGCCGTGCACAATCCCGGCAACGACAATTCGCTCGCGGTGTGCCGCGATCTGGTCGCCGGCCAGCGCATCGATTTTTTTGCTGAAGCCGACTATCGCAGCGGCAAGACACTGGAAAAGCGCGTCAGAACAATCCTCGACCTCATCATTGCGAGGATCCGGTTCGAGCGCGAACAACACGCTTTCAAGACAGAAATGGATGCCCGATGACCTTCACCCGCTCTCGCGCCGCGCACGCGGTTTTCCTACTCGGCACCGCGCTCCTGCTCAGCGCCTGCAAGGCACCCTCGCTGCGCCCGAGCATGCCCAGCATGCCGAGTTTCCTCAAACGCGAAGCGCCGGCCGCCGTCGTCGAAGCCCCCGCCCCGGCACCGACGGTAGACCCCTCACTCACGCCCCGCGAACTCCTGACCGCGCGCCTCATCAACGCGCGGGCCGCCGGCGATGCCGTGCCCGGCATGACGGTGGGCAAACTCATTGAGTACGCCGACCGCTACCTGACCTGCGACTGTGCCGACACCCGGTTTGCGCGGGCCTGGGAGCGCACGTCCGGCGGCTATTTGCTGTCTACTCATTCTGCGCAAGTCCAGCCGCTCGATTTCCGTTGCAACGGCAGCGGCGAGGACATGAACTGCTTCCTGCGCGAAATCGACAGAGGCGCGAATCTGCCGGATCTCAAACAGCGCTTTATGCCGGGCAGCGATTTCATCCGCTTCATCTACGAGAAAGGCTCGAAGTGCGAACGCACCGCGCCTTGTCCGAACGCCAACGCCACGCATTAGCCTCAGGCCGGCGTTCGTCCGAGCACCCGGAACACCTGCTGGTCCAACATCAGATTGCAGGTGTAGCGCACGCCAAACCCGGTCTCCTCGGTCGGCACGTGCGCCAGCCCGCCTTTGTGATTACTCGCCGCCAGATCGAGATGGATCCACGGCACCTCATGCCGCACAAAACGTTGCAGGAAACGGGCGGCAATGATGTGGTCCGCTTCGCCATCCATCGCACACTGCTTGATGTCGGCCACTGAACTCTCCAGCGCCTTGTCGAAGTCGGGATCGAGCGGAAACGGCCACACCCGCTCACCGCTCGCCCGGCCGGCGGCAATCAGCACCGGCAGCAGCGCGTCCCGATTCGAGAATACCCCGCTGTAGCGTTTGCCCAGCGCGTTGATGCAGGCGCCGGTCAGCGTGGCGTAGTCGATCACGAGGTCCGGCTTGGAGGCGGTGGCCAACACCAGGGTGTCTGCCAGCACCATGCGGCCTTCGGCGTCGGTATGCACGATTTCAATCGTGGTGCCGTCTGCCGCGCTCACCACATCATTCGGCTGATAGGCCTCGGGCCCGATATCGTTGGCCGCCAAGGCGAGCCAGCAGTCCAGCTGGAACGGCGCCCCCAACTCTTTCAAGGCCAGCATGACGCCGAGGGCCACGGCGCTGCCCGCCATGTCCTGATGCATCCCGAACATGCCGCGGGCGCTTTTTACGTTGACCCCGCCGGTGTCGTAGCAAAGCCCCTTGCCCACCAGCGCCAGACGCGGCAGCTGGCGCCGGCGCGGCGGACGCCAGGATAAATGCGCGATCCCCGCGTCCTTGCGGCTACTGCCCTGCGCGACGGCCAGAAACGCCCCGGCGCCACGTTTGCGCAGCGCCGCGTGCCCGAGAAACTCAAAGTCCAGCCCTTCGCGGGTCGCCAGATCGCTCAGCCGTTCGCGGTAATGACCGGGCGTTAACTGGTTCGGGGGCATGACCGACAGCTGGCGGGCCAGCCCGTTGGCGCGCGCCTCGGCCAGCACCCGCTTGTGGTCTATCGCCGCCCCGGGCCCTACCAGTTTGATCCGCGCGAGGCGGGCGGGCTGCTGGGCCTGTCGACGGTGGGTCGGCAATGCCACGACGCGCGCTAACGCGGCACTCGCGAAGGCTTCATAAGCGGCCCCGGCCTCCGCCAGTCCGTGGCCACTGATCAGCAATTCACGCGGATTAATCTCAGCGATGAGGTCCATCGCCCGTCGCGCGAGGCTCAAGCGCTCAAAGGCCGTCGCCGTATCGCTCAAGGTGACGTGTACGGCGCGGGTGGCGTGGGGGTTAGGCAAGTCCGTCGCCCAGACCTCGGGCGCCTCGCCCGCGTGTCGACTCCGTCGTTGCAGAAGTTCAGCGCCATAGGGTAAATCGTTCCACTGCGGCCGCTCGCTGGTCATCAGAATCCACGCCGGGGAAGCGTCTACCTGTTGCTGAACCAGCGGGACTTCCGGCATCTGAAAACGGACAGGACTCATGGGCAATTTCCTTCAAAGTTTTCGGTCTTTCGGCTGCCGCGATCCGAGGCAAGCCAATTCGGCGACACCCATTCCGCGTGCGTTACACTAGGGCTGGGGGATGTCTGTCCGGCCCCAAAAGAACATCAAGCCAACAGCGGGAGTCACCAGCGCTTATGAGCATCTCAGGCCAGAACGATCTGGACCCAATTGAAACCGATGAATGGGTCGAAGCATTAGAAGCAGTGGTCGAGAATGAGGGCATCGAACGCGCCCACTATCTCCTGGAACGCCTGATCGACAAGGCACGCCGTTCCGGCGCCGACCTCCCCTATTCCGCCAACACCGCCTACCTCAACACGATTCCGCCGCACCTCGAGCAGTACACGCCGGGCAATCCCGAACTCGAATGGCGCATTCGTTCCATCAATCGCTGGAACGCGATGGCGATGGTGGTTAAAGCCAACCGCCGCAACAGCGAACTCGGCGGCCACATTGCGAGCTACGCCTCGGCCGCCACGCTCTACGAAGTCGGCTACAACCATTTCTGGCATGCCCCGAGCGAGCAGCACGGCGGGGATCTGGTGTTCTTTCAGGGCCACTCGGCACCCGGTATTTACGCCCGCGCCTACCTGTTGGGATTACTCACCGAAGAACAGCTCGACAACTTCCGGCAGGACGTCGACGGCAAAGGCCTGACTTCCTACCCGCATCCCTGGATCATGCCGGACTTCTGGCAGTTCCCCACGGTGTCGATGGGCCTTGGGCCCATCATGGCCATCTATCAGGCCCGCTTCATGCGCTATCTGGAACACCGCGGTCTCTCCAACACCGCCGGCCGCAAGGTTTGGGCCTTCATGGGCGACGGCGAAATGGACGAACCCGAGTCCTTCGGCGCGGCCGCGCTGGCGTCCCGCGAGAAACTCGACAACCTGGTGTTCGTCATCAACTGCAACCTGCAGCGCCTCGATGGCCCGGTGCGCGGCAACGGCAAAATCATCCAGGAACTGGAGTCTGACTTCCGCGGCGCGGGCTGGAACGTGATCAAGGTCATCTGGGGCGCCGCCTGGGACCCGCTCATCGCGCGCGACACCAAGGGCATGCTCCTGCAGCGCATGGAAGAAGCCGTCGACGGCGAATATCAGGCCATGAAGGCGGTGAACGGCGCCTACGTGCGCGAACACTTCTTCGGCAAATATCCAGAGCTCAAAGCCCTCGTCGCCAGCATGAGCGACGACGACATCTGGCGCCTGAACCGCGGCGGCCACGATCCGCACAAGGTCTACGCGGCTTACGCCGCAGCGATGGCCCACACCGGCCAGCCCACCGTCATCCTGTGCAAAACCGTGAAGGGTTACGGCATGGGCGAGGCGGGTGAAGGCAAGATGATCACCCACTCGCAGAAGAAGATGGGCGAAGACTCGCTGCGTAAATTCCGCGACCGCTTCAACATCCCGATTTCCGACGACAAAATCGCCGACGCGCCGTTCTACCGGCCGCCGGAAGACAGCCCGGAAATGCGCTACCTGCGCGAGCGCACCGAAGCCCTCGGCGGCTTCCTGCCGCATCGCCGACGCGGCGCCGAGCCGCTCAAGATTCCTTCGATCGAAATCTTCGACGCCTTGCTCAAAGGCTCGGGCGATCGCGAAATGTCGACCACCATGGCCTTCGTGCGCATGCTCTCGGCGATGACCCGCGACAAGGTGATTGGCCAGCGCGTGGTGCCCATCGTGCCCGACGAGGCGCGCACCTTCGGCATGGAAGGCATGTTCCGCCAGCTCGGCATCTACTCCTCCGTGGGGCAGCTGTACGAACCGGTCGATCACGACGAAGTGATGTACTACCGCGAAGACATCCGCGGGCAGATTCTGGAAGAGGGCATCAACGAAGCGGGCGCCATGTGCTCGTGGATTGCGGCCGGCACGGCGTACTCCAATCACGCCCTGCAGATGATTCCGTTCTTCATTTTCTATTCGATGTTTGGCTTCCAGCGCGTGGGCGATTTGGCCTGGGCGGCGGGCGATATGCGGGCGCAGGGCTTCTTGCTTGGCGGCACCTCCGGACGCACCACGCTGGCCGGCGAAGGCCTGCAGCATCAGGACGGCCACAGCCTCTTGCAGGCGGCGACCATCCCCAACTGCATTGCCTACGACCCAACCTTCGCCCACGAGCTCGCGGTGATCATCCACAGCGGTCTGAAGCGGATGTATGAGCAGCAGGACAACGTTTTCTACTACATCACCGTGATGAACGAGAACTACGGCCACCCGGCGATGCCGGAAGGCGCGGAAGAAGGGATCATTCGCGGCATCTATCAGCTGCAGGCTCACGCCAAACCGCAGCTGCAGCTGCTGGGCTCGGGCGCGATTCTGCGCGAAGTCATCGCCGCCGCTGCGTTGCTGGAGTCGGACTTCGGCATCGGCGCCAATGTGTGGAGCGTCACCAGCTTCAACGAACTCCGCCGCGACGGTCTGGACTGCGAGCGCTGGAACATGCTGCATCCGGAAGCGACGCCGCGGACGCCCTACATCACCGCCGCCCTTGCCGGGCAGGTGGGGCCGGTGGTCGCCGCCACCGACTACATCAAGACCTATGCCGACCAGGTGCGTGAGTTCATCCCCGCGCGCTACCGCGTGCTGGGCACCGACGGCTTCGGCCGTTCGGATTCGCGCCTGAAACTCCGCGAGTTCTTTGAAGTGAACCGCCACTACGTGGTGGTCGCGGCGCTGAAGTCGCTGGCCGACGAGGGCGTGATTCCGCTCGCTACCGTGAGCGCGGCGATCGCGAAGTATCAAATCAACGCCGACAAGCCCAATCCGACCACGGTCTGAGCACAGGAGACCCTCATGGAAATTGAAGTCCTGGTGCCGGATATCGGCGATTTCGAATCGGTCGACGTGATCGACATTCTGGTCAAACCCGGCGATACGGTGCAGGCCGAAGACTCGCTCATCACGCTGGAGAGCGACAAGGCAACGATGGATATTCCCGCCCCGCGTGCGGGGGTGATTGGCGCCATCAGCGTGAAAGTCGGCGACAAAATCGCCGAAGGCGGACGCATTCTCGTGCTGGAACTGGCGGATGCGCCGGCAGCGGCAGCACCGGCCAAGGCCGCGCCGAGCGCTCCGGCACCGAGCGCATCGGCCCCGGTCGTGGCGCCACCCGCGCCGGCAGCGCCGGTGGTAAGCGCCGCGCCGTCGGCGGTTGCTGCCAGCGCCGAACCGCAGGCCGTTCGCGTGCCCGACCTCGGCGACTTCCCCGAAGTCGACGTCATCGAAGTGCTGGTCAAGGTGGGCGACGAGATCGACGCCGACACCGCGCTGGTGACGCTGGAGAGCGACAAGGCGACGATGGAAATTCCTGCCGGTTTGAGCGGCCGTATCACGCGCGTGCTGGTCAAGCTCGGCGACAAGGTGGCAACCGGTTCAGCGCTGGTAGAAGTCAGCGGTAGCGCACTTGCTGCGCCGGCGCCCGCCGCTCCCGCAGTCGTCGCAGCCCCGGCGACACCCGCGCCGGCCGCCGTCACGGCCCCGGCTGCCGTGCCAGCGGCACAATCCCCGACTACCACCAAGGCCGCACTGCCGCCGTCGGCGGTCAGCATGGCGCCCGCCGACTCGCACTCGCTGGAAGCGCCGCCGGCCACCGGCCGTCTCTATGCGGGGCCGGCGATGCGCAAACTGGCGCGCGAACTGGGCGTCGACCTCACGCAGGTGGTGGGCACCGGCCGCAAGCAACGCATCGTGCGCCAGGACATCGTGGGGCATGTGAAAAAGGTACTGACCACGCCGCCGGCCGCTGCCAGCGCCAAGTTCGGCCTGCCGGAGCAGCCCAGCGTCGACTTCAGCCGCTTCGGTGAAATCGAAACGCAGACGCTGAGCAAAATCCGCCGCGTGACCGGCCAGAACCTCCATCGAAGCTGGATTACGGCACCGCATGTGACCCAGTTCGACGAGGCCGACATCACCGAACTCGAAGCCTTCCGCAAAGCCCAAAGCGCGGCCGCTGAAGCTGCCGGCACCAAACTCACCTTGCTGGCGTTTCTGATCAAGGCCGTGACGGTGGCGCTGGCGCGCTACCCGGATTTCAACGCATCCCTTGCGGCCGACGGCGAATCGCTGATCTACAAAAAGTACTTCCACATCGGCATGGCGGCGAACACGCCGCGCGGGCTGGTGGTGCCGGTGCTGCGTAACGCCGATGGCAAAGGCCTGCTGGCGCTCGCGAAGGAAGTTCGCGAGCTCGGCACCAAGGCGCGCGATGGCAAGCTCACGCCGGCTGAAATGCAGGGCGGCTGCTTCACCATCTCGAGCCTCGGCGGCGTGAGCGGCACCGGCTTCACGCCGATCATCAACGTGCCGGAAGTTGCCATCCTCGGCGTCTCTCCCGCCGCGATGAAGCCGGTGTGGCAGAACGGCGCGTTTGTGCCCCGGCTCATGCTGCCCTTGTCGCTGTCCTACGACCATCGCGTGATCGACGGCGTGGCGGCGGCGGAATTCACCCGCTGTCTGGGTCAGATCCTCGGCGACATTCGCCAGATCCTGCTCTGAGCAAAGCGCCCGATGACGGACTCGCCGCCCCGGGCGCGCTTCTCGATTTGTCTGGTGGAAGATGCCGAGGGCCGGCTCCTGTTTCTGAAACGGGCGCCGGACCGCGTGATAGGGCCGGACCAATGGGGCTTCCCCGCCGGGCATATCGAAGAGGGCGAAACGCCGGAAGAATGCGCCAGGCGCGAACTGCGCGAAGAGATTGGCCTCCAGCATCAGTTGGCGGAACAGTCTCGCCTGGGCCCGCGGCGCGACAGCCTGTTTGGCGGCATCTATGAAGTGCATCTCTTTCACTACCGCTGGCTGGAGGGCACGGTAGAAATCAATCACGAACACACCGACCACCGCTGGATCGGGGCCGCCGACTATCGCGGCTTGCCCGTGATGCGGGGCGTGGACGAAGACATCCGGCTGCTCGATATCTGGCCGCTGGAGCGTCTGCACCTCGAACATGTGCCGATTGCCCTCGGCGGCCTCGCGGTGCCGCCACCGCGACTGTGATCTCCCGCCAACGCCCCCAAGACTTCGGATCCCGGATATGAGCAAGGCCGTTGAACTGGCTTTCGATACTTTGGGCGAAGGCCCGCCGCTGGTGATTTTGCACGGCCTGTTCGGCTGGGCGCGCAACTGGCAGAACGTGGCGCGGCAGCTGGCCTCGCGCTATCGGGTGATTACGGTCGACGCCCGCAATCACGGCCGCTCGACGCATACGGCAGGCATGGATTACACGCTGATGGCGGCTGATGTGGCGGCGCTGCTGGAAAAGCTCGATCTCCACGAAGTGACGCTGCTGGGCCACAGCATGGGCGGTAAAACCGCGATGACGCTGGCGCTAAACGATTGCGCGCGGCTGGCGCGCGTGGTGGTGGTTGATATCTCGCCGGTGCCGTCCGAAGACCAGCACACGCCGATGATCGACGCCATGCTGACGTTGCCGCCCAGCAGCCTGCGTCGGCGGAGCGAAGTCGACGCCCTGCTCCGCGCCGCCGTACCGGAAGACGATATCCGGCTCTTCCTCCTGCAAAGCCTGCTACCTGCCGAAAATGGCGGCAGCTGGCGGTTTAATCTGGCGGCACTCAAAAGCGGCATGCCGGATCTCATCGGACCGCTGCCGGTGGCGCCAGCGGCGCGCTATGCGGGGCCATTTAGGATCATCCGGGGTGAAAACTCGCCACGGGTAAATGCCGAAGCCCTGCCACTTATTCGTCATCACTTTCCCGCCGCCAGCCTGCATACGGTGGGTAATGCCGGCCACTGGCCGCACGCCGAGGCGCCGGCGGATTTCATGCGCGCGCTCAACGATTGCCTGCTGCTGTGAGCGGGGCAAGGTGACGGGCTCGCGCTGAGCGTCCAGTGCCAGCACACGCCCTTCGACAGGCTCAGGGCGAACGGTAGCGCGAGACGCAAAATTCAAAGACGGTGCTCGCCCAAGGCGTAAGTCCGTTCGTCCTGGAATTTGGGGTCAGAGTAAAAACTCAAAGAAACACTTGGGGACCGCGTGAGTGCGAATAGTTTTTACTCTGACCCCAAATGCGCTGAGCTTCCAGTGCCGGCCCACGCCCTTCGACAAGCTCAGGGCGAACGGTAGCGCGAGACGCAAAATTCAAAGACGGTGCTCGCCCAAGGCCTGAGTCCGTTCGTGCCTCCGCCCGTCGAAGGATGAACGAGCCGGCGCAACGCCACACCCTCCGTGTGGACGGCCCGCAGCCCCTTCGGCAAAATGCTGGCCCCTCCCAGCGCCACGGTTCCATCATGTCCAAAAACTCCGTCAAGAAAGTCGTTCTCGCCTATTCAGGTGGTCTCGATACCTCCGTCATCCTCAAATGGCTGCAGGAAACCTACGACTGCGAAATCGTGACCTTCACTGCCGATATCGGTCAGGGCGAAGAACTGGAACCGGCGCGCAGCAAGGCCAAGCTGATGGGGGTGAAGGAAATCTTCATCGACGACCTGCGTGAAGAATTTGTGCGCGATTTCGTCTTCCCGATGTTTCGCGCGAACACGATCTACGAGGGCGAATATCTGCTCGGCACCTCCATCGCCCGCCCGCTGATCGCCAAGCGGCTGGTGGAAATCGCGCGCATGACCGGCGCCGACGCCATCTCTCACGGCGCCACCGGCAAGGGCAACGATCAGGTGCGCTTCGAACTCGGCGCCTACGCCCTGCAACCCGACATCCGCGTCATCGCGCCCTGGCGCGAATGGGATCTCACCTCGCGCGAAACCCTGCTGGCCTACGCCGCCAAGCATCAGATCCCGATCGAATACCAGCAGGGCAAGAAATCGCCCTACTCCATGGACGCCAACCTGCTGCACATTTCCTACGAAGGCGGCGTGCTGGAAGACCCCTGGACCCCGGCGGAAGACATCATGTGGCGCTGGAGCGTTTCACCGGAAGCCGCGCCCGACGCCGCCCGCATGCTCGACATCACGTTTGAACACGGCGACCCCGTGGCCCTCGACGGCGAACGCCTGAGCCCCGCCGCCTTGCTGGCCAAACTCAACGAAATCGGCGGCGCCAACGGCATCGGTCGCCTCGATCTGGTCGAGAACCGCTATGTGGGCATGAAGTCGCGCGGCTGCTACGAAACCCCCGGCGGCACCATCCTGCTCCGCGCCCATCGCGCGATTGAGTCCATCACGCTCGACCGCGAAGTGGCGCACTTGAAAGACGAACTGATGCCGCGCTACGCCTCTCTGGTCTACAACGGCTACTGGTGGAGCCCGGAACGCCTGATGCTGCAGAAGATGATCGACGACTCTCAGGCCCGCGTGAACGGTCTGGTGCGCTTGAAGCTCTACAAGGGCAACGTGACGGTGATTGGCCGGCAGTCAGACAACGACAGCCTGTTCAGCACCGCGCTGGCCACCTTCGAAGACGACGCCGGCAGCTACAATCAGGCGGACGCCGGCGGCTTCATCCGCCTCAATGCCTTGCGCATGCGGGTGGCGGCCAAACGCGGCTAAGACCGTGCGGGGCGCGGTCACTCAGGCCGCGCCCAGCACTATCTCCTGCGCCAGCAACTCGTCCAGCATCACCATCCCGGCGCTTACCACAGTAGCCGGCGCGGGATGCGCCATCTCCTTCGCAATCTGCAACAGCAGCGCGCCCGCGGGCTGCTGCGGTCGCTCGAGCATCACGGCCAGCAGGCGCGCCGTAACCGGCGTTAATTCTACGTAGCGCGCTTGGTCCCACCGATTACGCCACAGCACCAGACACACCGGAGTGGCGCGCGCTTCAGGCACCTGCCCCAGCCCGCACTCATGCACCGCGAACTGAAACATCCGAAGCCTCAGGAGCGGATTCAGCACCGGCACCGCGTGCTGCCAGTCCGCGGGTGCCGCCAGCCCGCTCGGCAATTCGCGAGCATCATGCGTGACCGCCAGCAACAGAGCTTCAAACGTCGCGAGCTCGAGTAAAAACGGCGGGTCATCGCTCACCCGCCGCGCGGTCTCCAAATAAGCCACGAGTTCACCGGGCAGGCTGGCAAAGAGGGGCGTCTGCGCGCGCCAGTCGCGATAGAAATCAGCCAGCAGTGCGCACCATGCCGCCACGCCCAACACCGCGCTCAAACGCGGAAAACTGGCGGTCAGCAAGGACTCCACGTTGGCTGCGCTGAGTTGGCGATACACCGCCAAACGCGAGGGCGAAAAATCCGCTGGCGCGGGCGCCGCCGGATCGCGCAGCGCCGCCGCGAGCGCGGCCATTTGCGCCTCCAGCGAAGAGCCACTCACGCGGCGGCCTGCAGGCGCGCGATATGCCGCACTTCAAGCATGAGATCTGCCAGTGGCGGTAGATTCGCGTCGCGCTCCAGCACCGTCGGAAACACGCCGTGGGCGTCGTAGGCCGCGCTCAGCAAGTCCCACACCGCATCGACCACCGGCGCGCCGTGGGTATCGATCAGCAAGTGCGGCGCTTTCACCCAATGCCCGGCGATATGCGCGCTCACGATGCGCTCCCCCGGCAATCCGGCAATAAAGGCGCGCGGGTCGTAACCCAGATTTACGCTGTTCACATAGACGTTGTTCACATCGAGCATGAGTTCGCAGTCGGCTTCGGCCAGCACCGCGTTGAGAAATTCGAGTTCGCTCATCGCCGCGCCGGGGGTGGCATAACAGGAGACGTTTTCAATCGCGAGCGGTCGCTCCAGCCGCTCGCAAACTTCGCGAATACGCTGCGCGACGTGACGCACGGCTTCGTCGGTAAACGGCAGTGGCAGGAGTTCAAAGAGTTGGCCGTCGTCGGCGCAAAAACTCAGATGCTCCGAGTAGCGCCGAATCTGGTGTTGATCGAAAAACGTTTTGAGCTGGGCCAGGAAAGCGATATCGAGCCGTGCGGTGCCGCCCAGATTGAGCGAAAGACCGTGCGCAAAGCATGGCACTCGCTCGGTCAGCGCCCGCAGCCTGCGCTGCCAACCGGGCCCGAGCCCCAACCAGTTCTCGGGCGCCAGTTCCAGAAAATCGAGGCCGTGAGGCCAATCGGCC
>CANFVX010000004.1 GCA_947450495.1 Gammaproteobacteria bacterium | reverse complement strand
CTGCATATTCCCGTGGTGCTGGAACGCGAAGACCCGCGCGACTGCCTGCTCTCCAGCCACCCCGGCGGGCTGCAAGGTCTGCCGCAGGGCGCGATTGTGGGCACGTCGAGCCTGCGTCGGCGCAGCCAGCTGCTGGCGCTTAGGCCGGACCTTGAACTGCGCGATTTGCGCGGCAATGTCACCACCCGGCTCGAAAAGCTCGCGCGCGGCGAATTCGACGGCATTGTGCTGGCCCTCGCCGGCTTGAAGCGTCTGGGCCTGACCCAGGGCGTGAGCGCCGCGTTCGAACCGGCGGAGATGCTGCCCGCGATCGCCCAAGGCGTGATTGGCATTGAATGCCGGCGGGGTGACTCGCGCATCGAGGGCCTCATTGCCGGACTGAATGACGCCAACGCCAGCGCCGTGGTGGCCGCCGAGCGCGCATTGAACGCGCGCTTGCAGGGCGGGTGTCAGGTGCCGATCGCGGGTCACGCCATCCTCACCGGTGACCAGCTGGAAGTGCGCGGGCTGGTGGCCAGCCTCGATGGTTTGAAGACCCTGCACGCGACCCGTCGCGGCCCCCGCGCCGAGGCGCATGCGCTGGGCGTGGCGGTCGCCGAAGCCTTGTTGGCCGATGGCGCAGGCGAACTGCTGGCGGCAATCGGCGCCCACTGATGAACGCGCTGCACGCTATCTTCGCCCGGAAGCTCGCTGCATGAGCGGCGACGGGCAGGCCCGCAGCCTTGAGGGCTACTCGATTCTCGTCACCCGGCCGGCAGAGCAGGCGCAAACGCTGCTGAACGCCATCGCCGAGCGGGGCGGCAAGGCCATCTTCGCGCCGATGATCGTGATTCAGGGCCGCGGGCATGAGCCGGCGCCGCGCGCGCTCATCGCGCGACTGGCCGAGTATCAGGTGGTGATTTTTGTGAGTCGCAACGCCGCTGAATTCGGGGTTCGACTGATCCATGAGATGGGTCAGTCACTGGCCCACTGCACGGTCTACGCGGTGGGTGGCGGCAGTGAGTCGCAGTTAAAGGGGCTGGGCGTGGCCAAGGTCATCAGCCCGCCCACCGACTTCACCAGCGAAGGCTTGCTCAAACTGCCGGGCCTCGCCGGCAGCGCAATTGCCGGCAAACGGGTCTTAATCGTGCGTGGCGTTGGGGGCCGCGAACTGCTCGCCCAGAAACTGCTACAGCGCGGCGCGACGGTCGATTACTGTGAGGTCTACGCGCGCACCCCGCCGGTCGAACCCTTGGCCGACATCCTGCGCGCCAACGGGGTCGAGCGGCCAGACCTTGGGCTTATCACCAGTCTCGAGTCGCTGACCCATCTGGCAGCGCAAATCGATCAGGAGAATCTCGACATGCTCTACACCATGCCGCTGCTCGTGGCGGGCGCCCGCACCGCGCAGGAAGTGGAACGCCTCGGCTTCAGCCGCGAACCCGTGGTGGTCGAGAGCCCGGCCGACGCGAGCCTGCTGAACGCCATCGAGCGCTGGGTGGCCGATGAACGATAACGCAGCCCTCACCCCGCCCGCCGCCCCGCGCAAGTCGCGCCGGTGGCTGCTACTCCTGCCGGTGATTGCCGCAGGCGCCGGGGGCTTCGTGCTCTGGCAGCGCGCCACCGACACCGCCGACGCCAAAGTTGCCGCGCTGGAGGCAGAAGTCAGTCAACTCTCACAGGCCAAAGCCTCCGCGCAGAACGCACTGGCGAGCGCCCAGACCACCCTGAGCGCTCAGCGTGACGCGGCGACGAGTATGGATGAGCGCTTTTCGGCGCTGGAAGCCAAACTGACCGCGCTCGCCGCCGCGCAGGCTGCGCAAGCCGAGCTGCCCAAAGTTGATGGCAACGTCTTCGCGCAACTCGCGCTGAATGATGCCACCGCCCTCATCGGGCTCGCCGAACAACGCTTGCAACTGGCCCGCGACATCGCCGGCGCCAGCGCGGCGCTCAATCTGGCCCGCGCAAGGCTGTCGGCACCGGACTCAGCGCTGGGCCTGGCGATTGCGCGCGACCTCGCGCAGCTCGGCGCGTTTCACGACGCCGACCTCACCGGCATGGCGAGCAGCTTCGGCGAGCTGGCCCGCGCGAGTCGCGAGTGGCCGGTGGCGGCGCTCCCGACCACGCCGGCCACCGCGCCGGAAGATGCGGCACCGGTTGCGGGGGAGACCATCGGCTGGCGCAGCGTGCTTGATGCCATCTGGCATGACCTGCGCTCGCTGGTCGAGATTCGGAAGCTCGGCAGTAGTGGCGACCCCTTGCTCGACCCGATGCACGCGAGCCTCGCCCGCGAGCGTCTGCGTCTGAGTCTGGAAGCCGCCCGCCTGGCCGTGCTGGCGCGCGACATGACCACCCGCGACGAAGCCCTGCAGGCGGCGCAAGCCGCAATCGCCGAAGGCTTCGATCCTGCCGCCCCTGAAGTGCAGGACGCGACCCGGCGGCTCGCGAGCCTGATGGGGATAGACCTCAACCCTGATCTGCCTGCCCTTGGCGCGCCGGATGCCGCCACGGCCGCGCGGGCCGAGGCCGCGCCTTGAAGTTCCTGCTGCTGGCACTGGCCGCGCTGGCCGGCGCGGTGGCGCTGGGTCAGCTGATTGCCGCCCATCCGGGCGTGGTCGCAATTAGCGTTGACGGCACCTCGCTGCGGCTCAGTCTCAGCCTGTTTGTAGTGCTCGCGGTGGTGGGCGCTTTGTTGCTCAGCTGGCTGCTGCGTCAGGCCTGGCGGCTGCTCACCATTCGTTCCCGCTTCCGGCGCTGGCGGCAGGCGCGGGCGCGCCGCTTGGCCGGCGAGCGGCTGGAATCGGGCTTGCTGGCGCTGGTGGCCGGCGACTATCCGCGCGCCGAACGCCTGCTCGGCCGTGGCGGTGAGCGTTCCACCCTGCAATATCTGGCGGCGGCGCAGGCGGCCCACGCCCAGCAGGCCAGCGGACGACGCGATGCGCTGCTGGCGCTGGCCACCGGCGACACCAAAGAATCCGCGCTCGCACTGGGCATTCGACGTACGGAGATGCTGTTGGACGACGGCGATTTGGTCGCCGCCGACGCGGCCCTCGCGCCGCTGCTGGTCCGTCACGGCGAGCAGCCTCAGGTCTTGCTGCTGCGCCAGCGGCTGCTCACCCTGCAGGGTCGATTTGCCGACCTGCAGTCGCTCCTGCCCGTGCTCCGCAAACGCAAGGTACATCCGCCGGCGCGACTCGATGAACTGGAGACCGAGCTGGCGGTGCGCCGGCTGGAAGCGGTAGCCAGCGTGCCGGCGGAGCTGGCCCGCGTGTGGTCAGGGCTGGCCCGGCGACTGCGCGAGAACCCGGCCATCGTTGCCGTCTACGCCCGCGCCCTGCTCAAGGCGGGGAGTCAGGCCGGCGCGGAAGAAGTGCTGCGCAAGGCACTCAGCACCCAATGGCACACGCGACTCATCGCCCTCTACGGCGATCTGGACGGCAATGAAGTGCGCGGCGCGCTGGCACGTGCCGAACGCTGGCTCGAACAGCATCAGGAAGATCCGGCGCTACTGCTGAGCCTGGGTCGCTTGTGTCTTTCACAGCAACTGTGGGGCAAGGCGCGGGCCTATCTGGAAACCTTGAGCAGGCTCGCCCCCTCGCCGCTGGTCTGGCGCCTGCTGGCCGACGCCTGCGATGAATTGGGCGACACCCGGCTGGCACAACAGTACCGTCAGCGCGGACTCGAACACGCCACGTCGGCCGCCCTCGGCCGCGAACCGCCGCTCCTACAGTTGGGCGGCGTACTGGATTAGCACCCGGCGCGGATCTGGTTGCGGCGCTCGATCAGGCGCCCGATCGCCGGCGCCAGCAGGAGCTCCATCGCAAACACGTTCTTGCCCGCCGGCACCACCAGCGTATCTGGCCGCGACATGAACGAGCCCTGCAGCATCTCCAGCAGGGCGCGGAAATCCGGCTTTAACTTCTGCAGATTGGCAATCTGGATCACCACCATGCTTTCGTCGTTGGTGGGGATTTCGCTGGCGGTGAAGGGGTTCGAGGTATCGATAGTCGGGATGCGCTGGAAATTGATATCCGTGCGCGAGAACTGCGGGCAGATGTAGTGCACGTAGTCGGGCATGCGGCGGAGGATCATCTGCGTGGCGGTCTCGGCGCTGTAGCCGCGCACGGCGCGGTCGCGATGAATTTTCTGGATCCACTCGAGATTGATGATCGGCACCACGCCAATCAGCAGGTCGACGTGACGGGCGACGTTGTGGTCTTCGGTCACCAGACCGCCGTGCAGGCCCTCGTAGAACAGCAAATCGGAGTGCTCGGGCAGCGCTTCCCAGGGGGTGAAAGTGCCGGGATCGCCGCCGTGCTCGAGCGCGTCTTCCGGCGTATGCAGATAATGCCGTCGCCGTCCGGTGCCGGTCTCGCCATAGCCCCGGAAGAGTTCGACGAGCTCGTTAAACAGATTGCCGTCCGGCCCGAAGTGGGTGAGCGTGCGGCCTTCCTGCGCCGCAAGCTCCACCTCGCGGGCCATGCGGGCGCGATCGTGTCGATGCAGGCTATCGCCCTCAATCCACGCCGCGCTGAGACGCTGACGCTGGAAGATATGCTCAAACGCGGTGGTGACGCTGGAAGTACCAGCGCCGGACGAGCCGGTCACCGCAACGATGGGATGTTTTTCACTCATGGGCGGGAAGCCTCTCGGTATCGCTTGCGCCTGGCCGCCGCGGGGTGCAAACCGGCAGGGCCTTGGGCATAGTAGCGTGATGGATCCCGCGACCGACAGCACCCGGCTATACCTCAGACTACTCGCCTACCTCAAACCGTATCGGACCGTCTTTCTGGGGTCTCTGCTCGGCATGGTGGCGCTGGGTTCCACCGAATGGGTGCTCCCGGCCTTCCTGCGCTATCTGGTGGACCATGAATTTGGCGCCGATCGCGGCCTGCAGCTCTTGCTCATCCCGCTCGCGCTCACTGTTTTGCTCGCCGTTCGCGGGGGCTTGAGCTATGTCGCTACCGTGGGGCTGGCGGACGTCGCTCAGCGCGTGATGCGGGATATCCGCCGCGAAATGTTCAGCGCGCTCATCACCCTCCCGGCCCGCTTCTACGACCAGCGGGCAGCCGGGGAGTTGATGTCCAAGTTCACCTTCGATGTGACCCAGGTCGCGCAGGCCGCCACCCACGTGCTGACCGTGCTGGTCAAAGACACCGTGCTGCTGGTGGCGCTTACCGGCTACATGCTGTTTCTGAACTGGCGCCTGGCGCTGTTCCTGCTCGTGATGGGGCCGTTTATCGCGCTGCTCATCAGCCGCGTGTCCCAGCGCCTGCGCAGCAGCAGCCGGCGGCTTCAGGACTCGATGGGCGAGATCACTATCGTCACCGAGGAAGCCATCGGCGGGCAGCGCGATGTCAAAGTGTTCGGCGGGCAGGCCTACGAGACCGAGCGCTTCGGGCGCGCTATCAACAACGCGCGCAAGCTGCAGATGAAAGTCATCGGCACCGCCGCCGGCACCGAGCCCGCGCTGCAGGTCATCATCGCGCTGGGGCTTGGGGTGATGATGGCGTTTGCCTTGAAGGAAGCGGCCGCCGGCCAGCTCTCGCGCGGGGATTTCGTCTCGTTCGTGGCCGCGACCGCGATGCTGCTGGCGCCCATCAAGCGGGTCACGGGCGTAAATGAGCACCTGCAGCGCGGCCTCGCCGCGAGCGAGAGCTTTTTCGCGCTGATGGACGAAACCCCGGAAACGGGCGGCACCGCCCGCCTGCCGGACACCGTGCGAGGCGCCATCCGCTTTGAGCACGTGAACTTCGGCTACGACAACCGGCTGATTCTGAGCGACCTCAATCTTGAGATCGCCGCCGGCGAATCGGTGGCGCTGGTCGGCGCGTCGGGCGGCGGTAAAACCAGTCTGGTGAATCTGGTGCCGCGCTTTTATGTGCCGCAGGCCGGGCGGATTCTCATCGACGACATTCCCATCGACACGCTGGACTTAGCCGGCTTGCGCGAGACCATCGCCTACGTCGGCCAGCATGTCGTGCTGTTTAACGACACCGTCGCCCACAACATCGCCTATGGCAGCCTGCGGACGAAATCCGACGCCGAGATTGCCGCCGCCGCCGAGGCCGCCTTCGTGACCGACTTCGTGCAGGCCCTGCCGCGCGGCTTCGAGACCGTGATCGGCGACGATGGGCTGCGACTCTCGGGCGGTCAGCGCCAACGGCTGGCGATTGCGCGCGCGCTGCTGAAAGACGCGCCGATTCTGATTCTGGATGAAGCGACCTCCGCGCTCGACGCCGAATCCGAGCGCCGCATCCAGCAGGCGCTGGGTGTGCTCCGTAAGGGCCGCACCTGTCTCATCGTGGCCCACCGGCTCTCGACCATCGAAGCCTGCGACCGCATCGTCGTTATCGAACACGGCCGGATCGTCGAGCAGGGCTCCCATCAGCAACTCATCGCCGCCGGCGGGAGCTATGCCCGGCTGCATCGGCTGCAGCGTGAGGGCGGCGAACTGCCGGTCTGAGCGCGGAGGGCGCCGCCGCGGCGGGAGAGTCCTCAATGCGCACCGGCCATCGCGCCTGGTAGCCGCAAATTTTTAGGCCGAATCTTCAGCCTGCGGTCTCAGGCTCGTCATAACACTTGGCCAGAATCAGGAGGCCGGAGGCAGGGTGGCGTCATTGCTTGTCACCTGTCGTTCGGGGAGCCGTGCCCGCTAATCCGGGACGGAGCTCCAATCCACAAGCCCCAACATTCAGGAGTACTGCAATGCTCGTTTCCCAGCCCAAGTCCGCCTTGAAGCGGCTCGTCGCCGGCTTCGCGCTCGGCACCGTGATGGCCACCGTCGGCACCGCCGCGTATGCCGTCGAAACCGACCCGGTCGTCTTTTCCTTCGCCACGGTTGGCGACACCCGTCAGGACCCGGATTCCCCGGACGCCACCCAGATTCTCCCGCCGGCCACCGTTGGCGGCAAACTGCTGACCCAGGACAAAATCTGGCTGCAAAACTCCAAGGCCTGGGGCCGCATCCTGCGCAGCGTGCAGGCCCAGAAGCCGAAGATGTTCTTCATCAACGGCGACATGATCATGGGCTATGTGAACCCGGTCGTGCCGGCCAGCTGGTCCACCGCCCCGTCCATCAGCACGGTCGTGAACTCCGACATTACCCAGCTCTATGTGCAGTACGCCTTCTGGCGCGGCATGGCGGCGAACGCGCTGGAAACCGGCACCTACATGATGCCGGTGCCGGGTAACCACGAGACCCAGTGCAAAAACGCGATCTCCAAGAACGGTGTGGCCTGCGCCAACGGCGACAAGAAGTCCACCGTCGACAACGAAAACGCCTTCCGCGCCAACATGAGCGACCTGATTGGCGACCTGACCGCCAACCAGCGCTTCAGCAGCATCGTCGGCAAGACCCCGACCAACGTCAGCGGCTTGACGCAGGCCAGCGCCCCGCAGACGGCGGACACCACCGGCGGCACCGACCAGTCCTTCCTCACCTACTCGTTCGATCTTGAAACCGGCGGCGCCATCCTGCACTTCGCCGTGATCAATACCGACCCGACCGGCAACGACGGCCACGCCCCGACCAGCTGGTTGACGAGCGACTTCAGCGCCGCCGCCGCCCGTGGTGTCACCGCCGGCAAGGCTGTGAAGTACTTCGTGTTCGGCCACAAAATGGCGTTCACGTACAACTATCAGGCGAGCGGTTCGATTGCGGCCGGCGGTCTGGATGCGGACGTCGCCCCACGTAATGCCTTCTGGAAGCTGATGGCGCAGTACAACGGCGCCTACTTCTGCGGCCACGAGCACACCACCAGCGTCGCCCAGTACGCGGATCCGACCAACACTTACACCAGCAAGAACCCCTGGCAGGTGCTGGTGGGTTCCGGCGGTTCGCCGTTCGACGCCAAGCGCAGCTGCGCCGGCACGACCGCCGGTGGTGCGGCCACGTCCTGCTCGTCCGAGCCGGCGACCGCCAGCCAATACGACCGCTGGTACGCTTGGGCGCTGGTCAAGGTGCATCAGAGCGGCAAGGTGGATATGGACCTCTACGGCTTCAGCAACACCTTTGGCCCGACGACTAAAATCCAGTCCGTCGCCAACTTCCAGTAAGGGGTGCAGCACATGAGCAAGCAACACTCACCGCGCATGCATCGTGCGCTGCTGGGCCTGGCCCTGCTGGCCAGCACCGGCGCCGCGCACGCGGCACTGGTGCTCGACACCGGCACCCCCGGCAGCGGCGCGCCGATCATGCTGGACGGCAGCGATTTCGCGGCGGCAGCATTCTCGCTGGCCGACGGTCAGGCCCTCAATAGCCTTCAGGCCTACCTCACCGGCGGCACCGTGGGCGACACCTTCTCGGTGGCGCTCTACGCGGCCGACGGTAGCGGCAGCCTGCCCGGCACCCAAATCGGGACCTGGCAAGCGACCTGGAATGGCGACGGCTACAACGGCGTCTCCGGTCTGTCGCTCACCGGCCTCGCGGCGGGCAACTACTGGGCGGCGTTTGAAGTTGGCACCGATGACACGACCGCTGGCCTCGAACTGAGCACGGGCGCCGCTGGCGGCACCGCGCCGGCGCTGGGCTATGCGTTCAACACGGGCGCTGCCTATCAGGGCTTGAGCGGCACCACCCTCTCCGTGAAAGTGGACGCTCAGCCCGTGCCGCTACCGGCCTCGCTGCTGCTGCTCGGCAGCGGCGTGCTGGGGCTCGGCGGGCGTCGCAAGCGTCGGGTCGCGCAGGTCTAAGCCCAGAACCCGCTGGCCGATCGCATCGGTCAGCGGGCTCCCCAGTTCTGATCTCCAAAGGCCGCTGCAATGCGGCCTTTTTTATTGCCCCGCTTCGTTGTCCTCCGAGCGCCATGTGGAAGTGGTGAAAGGCTGTCTTACTGAAACCGGCGTGGCGGCGCACTCGTTTCGCATGCACGTCATATACGACCACCAGAATTCCATCGTGCCCTACTGTCCCGCTCGCTAAGGCGCCGCAAAGCAGGTCCTTCGCGCCTCGGCCGGTGGGCAACCCAAAACCCGAAATTCCTTGTCAGGAGTCATCGCATGCTCGTTCAACCGCCCAAATCTTCCTTAAAGCGGCTTATTGCCGGCTTCGCGCTCGGCACGGTGATGGCTACCGCCGGCACCGCCGCGTACGCCGTTAACGACCCGGTCGTCTTTTCCTTCGCCAGCATCGGCGACACCCGCCAGGACCCGGACAAACCGGATTCCACCCAGCTCGTGCCGCCGAACACGGTTGGCGCCAAACTGCTGGTTCAGGACAAAATCTGGCTGCAGAACTCCAAGGCCTGGGGCCGCATCCTGCGCTCGGTTCAGGCCCAGAAGCCGAAGATGTTCTTCATCAACGGCGACATGATCATGGGTTACCGCAACGCCGTTGTGCCGGCAAGCTGGAGCTCCGCCGCACCGGCTCTCAACGCTGTGGTGAACTCCGACATCACCCAGCTCTACGTGCAGTACGCCTTCTGGCGCGGCATGGCGGCAAACGCGCTGGAAACCGGCACCTACATGATGCCGGTACCCGGCAATCACGAGACCGAGTGCAAAACCTCTATTAGCCAAAACGGCGTTGCTTGCCCGAACGGCGACAAGAAGTCGACCGCCGACAATGAGAATGCCTTCCGCGCCAATATGGGCGACCTGATTGGTGACCTCAGCACTAACCAGCGCTTTAGCAGCGTTGTTGGCAAAGGCGCCACCAACGTGCGCGGCCTCACTTCTGCCACCGCGCCGCAGGCGGCGGACACGGTCGGTGGCACCGACCAGTCCTATCTCACCTACTCGTTCGACATTGAAACCAATGGCGCCATCCTGCACTTCGCGGTCATCAACACCGACCCGACGGGCAACGACGGCCACGCGCCAACCACTTGGCTCACCACCGACTTCAGCGACGCTGCCGCCCGTGGCGTGAGCGCCAGCAAGCCGGTGAAGTATTTCGTGTTCGGTCACAAGATGGCGTTCACCTATAACTACACCACGAGCCCGAGCATCGCCGCTGGCGGTCTCGATGCCGACACGACGCCGCGCAACAACTTCTGGCGTCTGATGGCGCAGTACGGTGCAGCCTACTTCTGCGGTCACGAGCACACCACCAAGGTGGTGCAGTACCCGGATCCGACCAACACCTACACAGCCAAGAATCCTTGGCAGGTGCTAGTGGGCTCTGGCGGTTCGCCGTTTGAAGCCGCGCGCCTCTGCGCTGGCGTGACCGGTGGCGGTGCCGCTACCTCGTGCCCGGCCGCGCCGACCACTGCAGGTCCCTACGACCGCTGGTACGCCTGGGCGTTGGTGAACGTTCATCAAAGCGGCGCGGTAGATCTCGAGCTCTACGGCTTCAGCGACAGCTTTGGCATGACTACCAAAATCCAGACCATCACCGCCTTCCAGTAAGCCCGGACAAGCAGAAATTTTCTCTCGCGGATTCGCACCGCCCGCTCGCTCAGGCTAGCGGGCGGTAGCCTGGAAGGAATTTTCTGGAGACACCGAAAGGCCGCAGCAATGCGGCCTTTTTTATGCCGGGCGCGCCAGCGTCTAATCGCGACGGGCGGTGGCTTTCGCCTCAGCCGACCTACCCTGATCTGCCAAGCAGCCCCGACAAGACAAGCCCGAAGCGAGCGTCTACATTAGGGCTGCCTGCCACGGCCCCGCCCGTGCCAGCGTTCAATACCAATAACACTCAAGGAGCACACCATGGCCAGTCCGCAAGCCGCCGCTATTGATCACCTTTTCGACAGTTTCGTTGCTGCTATGGCGGCCAATCCCGCGATGGGTCTCGACGAACTCCGTGACCTGCTGGAGCGATGCGGGGATCTCGCCACGGACCCAGGGCAGGTCGATTATTTCGATATTGATGTTGAGGGCACGCCCTGTCTGTGGGCCGTGCCGCACGGCTGTGCGGAAGATCGCGTGCTGTTGGCCCTTCACGGTGGCGGCTGCGTGACCGGCTCGCGCTTCTCTCACCGCAAGATGTTTGCCCACATCGCAAAGGCCGTCGGCTGCCGCGCGCTGGTGGTGGACTACCTTCGGGCGCCAGAGCACACCCACCCTTCGCAAAACAACGAAGGCGTAAAAGTCTACGAATGGCTGCTCGCGCAAGGCATCAAGCCGCAGCACATCGCGACGGTGGGCGACTCGGCGGGCGGCTTACTGAGCTTGTCGGTGGTGCTGGCCATTCGCGACCGCGGCCTGCCGCTGCCGGCCGCCGTGATGCCCATGTCACCCTGGTGCGATATGGAAGCCACCGCCCCCTCGTTCGAGACCAATGCGAAGGTCGAACGCCTGATCAGCCGCGACATGTCTTTGAACATGGCAGGGCTGTTTTTGGGCGGCGCCTCCCGCCAAGACCCCACGGCCAACATGATGTACGCCGATTTCAAAGGCTTTCCCCCGACCTATGTGCAGGTGGGCGGCTACGAAGTGATCATGGACGATTCCACCCGCGTGGCCGAGCGCATCCGTCAGGCGGGAAGCGAATGCAAACTCGAAGTCTTTCCTGAAATGCAGCACGTCTTCCAGTTCATGGCGGGACGCGCGCCGGAAGCGGACGACGCCATTGCCAAACTGGCGAGCTGGGTTAAGCCGAAGCTCGGTCTGGCCTGAGATCGCGGGCCGCCCGGCGTGCGCTTCCATCACATGGCGATTTTTGTCGCCGAGATGGAAGCGGCCTTGCGCCTGTGGCGCGACGTTCTGGGCTTTCGGGTGATCAAGGACAGTATCATTCCCGACGGCCCCGCCCCGGCGCCTGCGGTATATCTCTACCCGGCGCTGCTGGACGACATCTTCAAAGTCAAAAACGCGCGGTCGCGGATGGCCATTCTGGTCTCCGCCGAAGGCGCGATCATCGAACTCCAGCAGTGTGAAAACCCGGCCATCGTGCGCACGCCGCCGGAGCACCAGCGCTACGGCCACACCGGCGTTCACGAACTCGGGCTGCTGGTGACGGACATCGATGGCTGGTTCGCCCGCATCCGCGAGGCCGGCTATGAAACCCAGACGGAGTACGTCTGGCCCTGCGGCGACTTCGGTCGCTCGTTCCTGTTCTACGATGCCGACGGCAACATGATTCAGCTGTGGGAACACACGGCAAACACAACATCCCGGGGAGCCAACACATGAGCAATGACATCAAACCGATCGATCTGGCGAGCGTGGACTGGGTGCTCAACACCACCCGCAGCGTGCGCCAGCGTCTGGACTTCGACCGCCCGGTGCCCATGGCGCTGATCGACGAGGCGCTGAACATCGCGCTACAGGCGCCCACCGGCGCCAACACCCAAACCTGGCGCTTTATGGTGATTACCGAGCAGAAGTCGAAAGACCTCATCGCCGACTGCTATCGCCGCGCCGCGGGGGCCTATGTCGAAGGCAAAACCGGGCTCTCTAAAACCGGCGTGACCATGATGCGCGAGTACGAGGAAGCGGACCTTCGCCAGCAGCAAAAGGCGGCGATGATGAAATCCGGCGGCTATCTGATGCAACACATGCAGCGCGCACCGGTGATGGTGATTCCACTCATCGAAGGTCGCTTCGAGCACGACGATGTGTTTACCCAGGCCTCTATGTGGGGCTCGATATTGCCCGCGACCTGGTCCTTGATGCTCGCCTTACGCGCGCGACGCATTGCGTCCGCCTGGACGACGCTGCATCTGCAGTACGAGCGCGAAATCTCGGACGCCCTCGGCATTCCGGAGAACTACACGCAGGCCGCGCTACTGCCCATCGCCTGGCTGACCGGCGGCGACCTGCACCCGGCCAAACGCTTGCCGGTCAATGAAGTGACCTATCGCGATCGCTGGGGCCAACATTAAGACCCGCGCGGGCGGTCGAGGAGATAGCGCATGGGCTTGCTGATTAACGGCCGCTGGGACAGCGCGGCGACGATGATTCCAGTCGAAAACGGCCGATTTGTGCGCGAACCGGCCGCGTTCCGGGCCACCATCACGGCCGACGGCGGCAGCGGTTTCAAGGCCGAAGCCGAGCGCTACCACCTGTACGTGGCCTATCACTGCCCCTGGGCCTGGCGCACGATGCTTTATCGCGCGATCAAAAATCTGGAGCCGGTGATTTCGATGACCATCGCCATCCCGAACGACCGCCGGGAAGGCTGGATTTTTGGCGACTACCCCGGCGGCTGCACGCCGGATCCGGTCAACGGCTTCACGCATTTGCATCAGGCCTATACCGCGACCCGGCCCGACTACACCGGCACGGTGTCGGTGCCGGTGCTGTGGGACAAACAAACGGGCGGCATCGTTAACAACGAGTCGCCCGAAATCATCCGTATGCTGAACAGCGCGTTTGACGCGTTTACCGACGTGAAAACAGATTTCTATCCCACGCCGCTCCGCGCCGAAATCGACGCGATCAACGAGCGGGTGTATCAGGGCGTGAACAACGGGGTGTATCGGGTAGGGCTCGCCAAATCACAGGAGGCCTATGACGAAGCCTTCGATGTGTTGTTCGAGACGCTGGACTGGTTGGACACGCGGCTGGCCACGCAGCGCTATCTCGTAGGCGAGCAAATCACCGAAGCCGACTGGCGCCTGTTAGCCAGCCTGCTGCGCTTTGATCTGGTGTATCACGGACTCTTCAAATGCAATCAGCGCACGATTGCGAGCTATCCGCAGTTGTCGAACTACCTGCGTGAGCTGTACCAATACCCGAAGGTGGCGGAGACGATCAACGTGGCGCACTTCGTGCGCGGCTACTACTCGATTCCGGGCATCAATCCCACCGGGATCATCCCGCGCGGGCCGCAGGGCTATCACGAAGCGCTGGCCCAGCCCCACGATCGCAGGCGCTTTCCAGCATCGGCCTCAGGCTGAGAAGCTTGGCTCAAGCCAAGCGACGCGCGGGCGATTCGCAAGGGAATCGCGCCGCGCCACCTGGCGACTTCCTTAGCCCGCGTCGTTACGCGTGCGCAGGAAGTTGAAGAACTCCACGCCTTCGCGCAGACGGCGCTTCATCATGGTCCAGCTCTTCAGCATCTCCCAGGTGATTTCGCCAATCTTGCGCGGCCGGAAGTAGAAGCGCTTGTAGAACACTGCCAGCGCTTCAAAGATTTCTTCGTGCGACAGGTGCGGGTATTCGAGCGAGCTGATTTGCAGACCGTTGTCGGCCACCACGTCGCCGGCCGGACGCCGTAGCCAGTTGTTGGACTGGGCTTCGGCGTAAATGCGCGTGCCGGGGTAGGCCGCCGCCAGCGACACCTGAATGGTGTGCGGATTGATTTCCTGCGCGTAGCGGATGGTTTCTTCGATGGTCTCGCGGGTTTCGCCCGGCAGACCCACGATGAAGGTGCCGTGGATGGCGATACCCAGCTTGTGGCAGTCGGCGGTGAAGCGCCGCGCGATGTCCGTGCTGACGCCCTTGCGGATGTTGATCAGGATCTGGCGATTGCCGGACTCATAGCCCACCAGCAAGAGACGCAGGCCGTTTTCCTTCATGATCTTCAAGGTCTCGTAGGGCACGTTCGCCTTGGCGTTGCACGACCAGGTGATGCCGAGCTTGCCGAGCAAACGGGCGGTTTCTTCCACGCGCGGGATGTCGTCGGTGAAGGTGTCGTCGTCGAAGAAAAATTCTTTGATCTGCGGGAAGTACTGCTTGGCTTTGGCGATTTCATCCGCCACCACCTGCGGGCTGCGGGTGCGATAGCGATGACCGGAAATCGTTTGCGGCCACAGGCAGAAAGTGCAGCGCGACTTGCAGCCACGGCCGGTGTACACCGACAGATACGGGTGCTGCAGGTAGCCGATGAAATAGTCTTCGATGACCAGATCGCGCTTGTACACGTCGATCACCGACGGCAGCGCATCCATGTCTTCGATAATCGGGCGATCGGCGTTGCGCACATAGCTTTCGCCCTTGCGCCAGGTGATGCCGCCGACTTCGGCCAGCGGTTTGCCTTCGGCAATTTCCACGCACACGTAATCGAATTCACCGTTGGCGACGAAGTCGATGGCCTTGGAAGCGCGAATGGAGGGATCCGGATTGACCGACACATGCGCGCCGACCATACCGATGAGGAGCTTGGGATTTTTTTCCTTCAGCGCCTCGGCAATCTTGCAGTCGTTCTCGAACGACGGGGTGCTGGTGTGAAGCACGGCAAACTCGAAGTCGCCGGCCATCGCCACTACTTCTTCCACGGTCTGGCCGTGGGCGGGGGCATCAACCAGTTTGCTGTTCGGGACCATCGCGGCCGGTTGCGCCAGCCACGTGGGATACCAGAAAGAGCGGATTTCGCGGCGGGCCTGATAGCGCGAGCCGGCGCCACCGTCAAAGCCGTCGAAAGACGGCGGATTCAAAAACAGCGTTTTCATAGTCATGATGGTTCGACGGTTCCTTTCAGTTCCATGTGGCCCTGTTTGTCCACCTTGAATTCGTAACCCTGCCATTCAACGTTGCGGCCGAGAAAACTCGCCACCCACACGCCGAAACACAGGAGATCGCGTAGCACCGTGAGCCCATAGGCGGCGGGCTGCCCGGGTGCCACGGTAGTGCGCGCCACATCGTGCAGTAGCGCGCGTAACCCCACGGCCCAACCCACCGCAGCAACCCCCACTAACGGGTGCTGGGCGCCCACCGCCAGCGCAAAGGCCAGCGCGGCAGGCGTGATATAGGTCAGGAAAGACATCGCGTACCCGCCCGCTTGCACGGAGCGGACGGTGCGGGCCCAGCGCAGTTCGTGCCTTAACAACGAAGCGAGCGAGGGCTCATGGACAGTATTCTCGACGATACAAGGGATTAAAGCGACCCTGCCGCACTGCGATGCGACCAGATCCCCGAGCCGATAGTCGTCGGCCAGTTCATTGGCCAGCCGCTCGAAGCCGCCGATCGCCTCCAGCGCACTGCGCCGCACCGCCATCGTCGCCCCAAAGCAGAAGTGCAGGGATTGGAAACTGGTCGCCACCAGCACCGAGGGCAGAAACCATTCGTTGATGTAGGCCGCGCCGAGCCAGGAGGCGAGGCCGCTTACCGGACGGCCGCGATAAAGGCAGGTGCCTGCGGCCACGCCCGGGTCTTCAAAACTGCTCGCGATGCGGCGCAGGTAATCCGGGGCCACGCGCATGTCGCTGTCAGCGATTACCAGAATGTCGTAACGGGATAGCTCATGGCAGTTCGCCACGTTGCAAATTTTACGATTGCTCCCGATCAGGCGGTCGTTCACCACCAACGCGAGGTCGGCATCGGGACACGCGGCAATCACGCGGCGGGCCACCGCCACGGCCGCGTCGTCCGCCTTGGAAACGCCAAAAATCACCTGATATTGCGGGTAATCCTGCTGGCAGAACGACAACAGGTTCTCGAACAGGCCGGGCTCGTCCCCGTGTAGGGGTTTCAGCACCGTCATCGGCGGGCAGTCGCCACCGGCCCGGGGCGCCGGATGATTCAGCCGCAGCAGACCGCGGATGGCCAGCAGCACATAAGCACTGGCCGCCAGCAAATAAAAGGAAAGGAGCAGTTGCACGAAGGCCCTCGGCTCAACGGATTAAGAAAGGGCGCCAGACCGGAGAGATCTCGGCGAGCGCCGCTGCCCGCTTGCGGCGAGGCAGCATTATAAAGACCAGCCCCCCACAGAGCCACGACGCCGACTAGGGCTTTTGCGCCGCCGCGCTCGGTCGGGTAAAGCGCGACCAGCGGCCGCTTTCGATCCAGTGCCAAGCGAGTAAGGCGGGCAAACCCAGCGCAAGTTCCCGCACGCGCTTGATGAGCGAGAGCGACAGGCCCGTCGCCGGCGACAAACCCAGCTGCATCGCGAGCCACACCAGACTGCCTTCCTGCACGCCCAAACCCGCCGGCACAAAAAACGCGGCGGCGCGGATGGCCTGGCCGAGGCTTTCAATCACCAGCGCCTGCCCCAGCGTCACCGGCATGTTGATGACGTCGGCCATCACGTAGATCTCAATTACCCCGCCCAGCCAGCCGGCGAGATGCCAGGCGCAGCCCACCCAGAGCCCGCGCGGATTGCGGTAGCTCGCTTCGATCGCATCGTGCAGACCACGCAGGCCCTCGGTATCCAGCGACGGCCAGCGGCGCTTGAGCCACGCGCCAAGCGATTCGAGCAGCGCCAACAGGCCCCGCCGCTGCAGCACCAGCAGCGCGCCAACCGCCGGCACGAAGACCGCAAGGCCCAGCAGCGTGTAGGCAATAAGTCCGTGCGCGAGACCCGCCGTCACCGCGAAGCCAAGGCCCATCAGAATGAACAGCACCAGCGTGACCGCTTCAACCGTGAGGTCGACCGTGGTGCTGCCCGCCGCTTCAGCCGCCTTCGCGCCAGACAACACCAGCAATCGCCCGCCCACCACTTCGCCGCCCAGTTGTGCCACCGGCAGCAAACCGCCTACCGCTTCGCGGATCCAGCGTGTCCAGACATAAGTGCGGGCGGGAATGCGCACCTCGGTGTCGGCCACCGCGTGCCAGGCCATGCCCGAACACCAGACCTGCAGGATGTGGATCAGGATGACCGGCACAATGCCAAAACCGACCGTGGCGAGCGCGTGCAAGGGCGCGTCCCCTTGCTGCCACAGCAGCCAGCCGACCACGGCCAGCCCAAGCAGCGCGCTCAGGCGCATGAACATTTGCATAGGGTGCTGGGCCTTTCGCGCGGTGGATTAGCCGACCGGCGCCAGATCGGCGAAGCCGCCGTGGCGGATCTGGCGCGTTTGCAGAATCTCGCGCACTTCGGGGTCGAGCAGCGCGTCGAGTTCCGCCCGGCTGGCCTCGATCGCGAGCGGCCAGGGGCCGGGCCCTTCGCTCACCGCAGGATGGAAAAAAATCTCGGCGCTGCCCTCGGGCAGTACGCGCAGGATGTGGCGCAACCTTGGCGCGCTCATGCGCCCGGTGTCGTGCAATCCAATGACGCGGTCGGTGGTGCGCATGCCCGCCCGCCGCAGCCGCCATTTCACCAGCCCGATCCACGGCCCGAGCAACGCGCCGACGAGGCGCCGCGACAGTGCACCGGTTTCACCCGGCAATATCGACAGCAAGGGCGGCTCCGCCGGCAGGCGCACGGCGCGCACGCCGTACTCCCGCCCGATGCGAATCAGCAGACCCAGTACGGTGGGATGCAGATGCAGATGATGATGCGCATCCACGTGATCGAGCGGCAGGCCGGTGGCCTTGAAGGCCTCGAATTGGGCGCGAATTTCGGCCGCCAGCTGGCGCCGCACTCGCGGCAGAAAAAAGTAGCTGAAGCCGGCGCGGGCAAAGTCCCGGCTCAGCTCGCCGTGTTCATCCACCAAATCGGGAATGACCGCGGGCGGCAGCACGGCGCGGTTCGCCACCACCACCAGATGCAGCCCGACTTTGAGCGTGGGATTGCGCCGGGCACAGGCCACCGCTTCGGCCGCCGCCGCCGCCCCTACCATCAGGCTCGCGGCGTCGAGCACGCCCTCCCGATGCGCGAGCTCAATGCCGGCATTCACGGCGGGTGATAAACCAAAATCGTCGGCCTTGAAGATGACCTGTTTCAAGCGTTGGGTCTCGGGCTGGGGTGGCGAATCGTCATACATTCGGGCGCAAAGGGAAACAGCGCGCCGCCGCGTGATGCTTCAGCCGCAAGCGGGAAACGGGTTAAGCTCGGGTCATTATTCATACAACAGCAGGGCTTGTCCGACGCAAGGGCACGCCGGGGAGTTCCACAATGAGCGCTACGCAATACGATCACCGCAATCCGCGCATCGTCATCATCGGCGCCGGCATGGCCGGCATTCTCACCGCCATCAAGCTGCGCGAGGCGGGTTACACCAACTACGCCATCTACGAGAAAACCGACCGCGTTGGCGGCACCTGGCGCGAGAACACCTATCCCGGCATCGCCTGCGACGTGCCGTCTCATCTCTACACCTATTCCTTCGAGCCCAATCCCGACTGGACGCAAACCTTTGCCACCGGCCCGGAGATTTGCGCCTATTTCCAGCGGGTGGCGGACAAATACGGCGTCACCGCGCAGGTTCACTTCAACGAGACCATCCCCTACTGCGAGTTCAAGGACGGGCGCTGGCAGATTCGCACCTCCACCGGCCGCGAAGACGTGGCGGATGTGGTGATTGCGGCCACCGGCGTGTTGCATCACCCGAACGTGGCGGATATTCCGGGCCTTGAGAGCTTTCAGGGCGTGTCTTTCCACAGCGCGCGCTGGGATCACAGCGTGCCGCTGGCAGACAAACGCGTGGGCGTGATTGGTACCGGCTCTACCGCCATCCAAATCACCACCGCGATTGCCGACAAGGTCAAACGCTTCGACCTCTATCAGCGCACCGCCCAGTGGGTGATGCCGATCGAGAACAAGATTTTCACCGAGGAAGAGCGCGCCGCCTTCCGCGACGATCCGGTAGCGCTCGCCCAGTTCAAGGCCGAGGCCCTGGACTACTTCAAGCACTTCTCCAACGCCGTGATCGACGCCGATTCGCAGGAAATGGCTGAACTCGAAGCGGCGTGCCTCGCCAACCTCGAAGACCACGTGAAGGATCCGGTGCTGCGCGAGAAGCTGCGCCCCAACTATCGTGCGGGCTGCAAGCGGCTCATTTTCTCGCCCAATTTCTATCAGGCGTTGCAAAGCCCCAACGCGCATGTGATTACCGATGAAATCGCCGCCGTCGAGCCCACCGGCACCCGCCTGAAGACCGGCGAGCTGCGCGAACTCGACGTGCTGGTGGTGGCCACCGGCTTCCGCGCCGACAGCTTCATCCGCCCGACCACCGTGCTTGGGCGCGGAGGGGTGAATCTCGACGACGTCTGGTCCGAAAGCCCAACGGCGTATCTGTCGATTTCGATTCCCGAGTTCCCCAACTTCTTCATGCTGAACGGCCCCAACGGCCCGGTCGGCAACTTCTCGCTGATTTCCATCGCCGAATCGCAGGTGTCCTACATCCTCACGCTGCTGGAAGAAATTCGCGGCGGCCGCTGCCGGGAAATCAGCGCCAACGCGGAGGTCAGCGCGAGCTTCGAGGTCGAGCGCGTGGCGGCGGCGAAGAAATCCATCTGGTCGACCGGCTGCAAGAGCTGGTATCTGGACAAGAACGGCGTGCCGGCCAGCTGGCCGTGGTCGCGCGACAAGTTCTTTGAAGTGATGGCCGACCCCAAACTCGAGGCCTTCGACCGCGTCTAGGCGCGGGATTGCGCTGCCAGTCCGGACGCCGGACTGGCAGGCCTTCCGGTCTAACCCAGCAGCGTGGCGCCGGCCTCGGCCAGCGCGGTGATTTCCGCCTCGCTGTAGCCAATCTCCCGCAACACTTCCGCACTGTGCTCGCCGAGCCGCGGCGCGAGCCGGCGGATGCTGAGCGGCGACTCCGACCACACGCCCGCCGGGCGCATCTGCTTGATCGGCCCTTCGGTGGGATGCTCGTGGGTTTCGAAGTAACCAATCGCGGAGAGGTGCGGATCATCCATCAGGGTGTCCAGCGAATTCAGCCGCATCGACGGGATGTCCGCTTCGGTAAAAAAGCTCAGCCACTCCTCGGTCGTGCGGGTGCGCATCAGCTCGGCCACCATCCCGTACAGCTCGTTGGTGTGTTTGGTGCGAGTGCCAATCGTGGCCAGCCGCGGGTCGCGGTCGAAATCTTCCTCGCGCCCGAGGAAGCGGAAGAAAGACCGCCAATGTTTGTCGTTGTAGATGAGCGCGCAAACATAGCCGTCCTGCGTCGCGAACGGCGCGCGGCTCCGGGACAGCATGCGCGCATAGCCCGGCGGGCCGGTGGGCGGTTCATAGGTTTGGCCGGCCATGTGTTCGCCAAGCGCAAACGGCACCATGGTCTCAAACATCGGCACGTCGATCGCCTGTCCCACGCCCGACTTCTCGCGGCGATAAAGCGCGGCGCTCACCGCGGCTACCGCGGAGATCCCGACCGTGCGGTCGATCATCGCCACCGGCACATAGCGCGGCACGCCGTCGCCCACGGTCGCCACCATCGAAGGGATCGCCAGCGCGCCCTGAATCAAATCGTCGTAGGCGGGTTTGGCGCCGTAAGGGCCGTCCTGACCGTAGCCAAACACGCCGACATAAATGAGCATGGGATTGACCGCCGAGAGCGCTTCCCAGGTCAGCCCCAAGCGCGCCATCGCCTGTGGCCGCACGTTGTAGATCAGCACATCTGCCGTGCGCACCAGCCGGAATAGCGCTTCGAGACCGGCGGGGTTTTTGAGATCCAGCACCATGCCGCGCTTGTTGCGGTTGACGTGCAGAAAGGGCGCCGCGAGGCCCTGATTCTTGACCGGCACCAACCAGCGGCTGGTGTCGCCGGCGGGCGGCTCCACCTTGATGACCTCCGCGCCGTAGTCGCCGAGGATCTGGGTGGCGAACGGCCCCATCAGCACGGCAGTGAGGTCGATGATGCGTACGCCTTCCAGTGGTCCGCTCATGGCGTGAATCTCCCCTAGCGTCAGTTTTTTTGTTGGATTGAAAGCCTGCGGACTTTGATGGCCAAGCGGCTTTGTCGCAAGCCTCTACCGTGAGCGCGGCGCGTCACCGGCGTTTGCCGCCCACCATCCTCCCGGCTTAAGGTGCGGGCCTCTTTAACTTCAAGCCTTGCACGGAGACCCCTCATGGCCGCCTACATGATTGCCCACGTCACAGTGAAAAACGCCGAAAAACTGCCGGAATACTCCAGCCAGGCCGGTCCGACCTTCGCCCCTTTCGGCGGCGCGCCGGTCGCACGCGGCAAGGTCGTGGAAGTGCTCACCGGCACCCACGCGGGCCACGCGGCGCTCATCGCCAAATTCCCCGACGCCCAGTCCGCCCGCGACTGGTACAACTCGCCGGCCTATCAGGCGCTCATCCCGCTGCGCGATGAGGCCATCGACGCCACGTTTGTGCTGATCGAAGAGGCCTGAGTCCAGACTCAAAGCCCACACGCTTGCACGGCCGGCCGCAATCACAGCGGCTGGCCGTGCAAGCCCCTGCCTGACGCTCATTCCACCGTAATTGTCACCACCTCGGACATCACCGGCGGTTGATGCGGCACGTGGGCAAAATCCCCCAGCAGCAGCTGCAGCGTGTGCTTGCCGGGCGCCAGCGTGAGCGTGGTTTCGGTCTGGCCACCACCAAAGTGCAAATGCTGGGCATCTTTCGGCACGGGCTGGGTGAGGTCCGGCAAGGGCGCATCCACCAGCAAATGGTGGTGGCCGGTCTTCTCAAGCTTGGTGCCGGCCGGCGCCACGCCCCAGGGCGCGCGCAGTCCAAACACCACCGTCACCGGACTTTTCACCACCGCCCCGGCGGCGGGTGAAATGATATAGGCCGTCGAGTCGGCCGCCTGCGAATTCATAGTGAGCAGCGCGACGGCGGCGCTGATTAAACCGGCACGGATGGGGCTCATCGGGATGCTCCTGAGAGTGAAGGGTGTTCGGATGATACGGGAATCACGTCGGCCGACCCGGTTTGAACGCATTAACCCGCGCGCGCAGCGCGCTCAATCCAGCGGGCGCATCGGCATAGCGAAGTAAGGCAAAAGCCTGTGCGATCGCCCGCACCTCGGCGGCCAGATCGGCCCGGCTCGCCGCCACCCGCTCGGCATATTCCAGCGGCCCTTCGCTCGGGCTGCGCGGCAGGCCGATGCGCGCGAGGCGCCCGCAAAAAGTGCGGTAAATCCGCAGCGCCGGCGGTAGGCGCGTCACCACGCGATTGCGCAGTAGCAGCAGGGTCAGCAGCCCGATCAGCCCGCCCATGACCGAGGTCAGCCAGAGCACCAGACGCGCCGGCGTCACGTCTTCCATGCCCAAGGCTTCAAGCAGGCCGCGCTGACGGTCTGCGCTATAGCCGAGCACCCATTCGCTCCAGTGATAGTTCGCCGAGTCCCACAGCTGGCGGGCGCCGTTGAACACGCGGGCCGCAAAGCCGGCGCGGTCGAGCATGCGCAGCGGGCCGCGCTCACCGGCATAGGTATTGATGCCCAGCGACACCCGCTCGGGCGCCACCGCCGCGGTAGGGTCCACACGCACCCAGCCGCGCGTCTCCAGATACACCTCGGCCCAGGCGTGGGCATCGCGCTGGCGGACCAGAAAGTAGTCGCTCATGGTGTTGTATTCGCCGCCCTGATAGCCGGTGACGACCCGCGCGGGCACGCCGGCCGCGCGCATCAAGACCACGAAAGCCGCCGCAAAGTGCTCGCAAAATCCCTGACGGGTGTCGAACAGAAAGCCGTCGATGGGGTCATTGGGCAAGACGGGGGGCGTTAATGTGTAGCCAAAGGCTTCCCGTCTGAAGTTGGCGAGCGCAGCGTCCACGATTTGCGGCGGCGCCAAGCCCTGCACCACCCAGCTCGCGGCCAGCGCCCGACTCCGCGGATGGGCTTGCTTCGGCAAGGCAAGCGCGGCCGCGCGATCCGCCGGTGTGAGGTCCGGCAAGCGGTAATCAAGCGCCGACTCCAGGCGGTAGCGCAGCTGGCGTTTGATGGGCTCGGTGGCCACCAGATCGCGGCCGCGTTGCGCGCGGCTTTTGGCATCGTTGTAGGTCACGGCATCCAGCGCTGGCAGCCAGCGCTCACCGTGCGCTTCGAGGAGGATGTCGTAGCGCAGACGGCGTCCCTGCACCACCACCGGCGGGGCGCCGGTGTTCTCGATCGCACCGGCCCGCCAGGTGCGCCCGTCGGTGGCCCACAGCACCGGCCCGCGCCAGTAGAGATCACGCGCCGACGGCGTGCCGTCGAGAAAGGCGACGCGGAAAGCGACCTCGTCCGAGGTGCCCAGACGCGCGATGCGGCCGATGGTCATTTCGTCCGACAAGCCCGTCACCGCCTGGGCGCTGTCGGTCGGCACGCCCCATAAGGGCCCCGGCAGGCGCGGAAACAGCACAAAGCACACCGCCATCAGCGGCAAACTCTCCAGCACCATCAGCGCGCCGAGCCGCGCACAGGCGCGCGCCGGCAGGCGCGCCGGGGCGTTCACGCGCACCAGCGCAGAGGTCGTGAGCATGGTCACCCCGAGCAGGTAAAGCGCCGTGGGAATGGCCTGCGAGAACAGGAAATTGGTCACCACCAGAAAGTAGGTGAGCAGGCACACGGCGTAGTAGTCGCGGCCATTGCGCAATTCGAGCAGCTTCAGCCCCGCCATCGCGCTCAACATCGCCACCCCGGCATCCCGCCCCAGCTGCCCCTGATAAACCGCGTAAATCAGGACAAACGTCAACACGGCGAGCCCCTGCAAGCCCCACCACAGCACCGGCCGATGGCGTTCCGGCAACGGTAAACGCCCCAGCGCGCCCAGCATCCGCCAGATCACGCAGGCCGCAACGCCTAAGGACAGTGGCACCGGCAAACGTCCGGCGTGCGGGGCGAGGGCGAGCGCGACAGCACCCAGACACCACCAGAGGTCGGAGGGCGTAAGGGTACGGGCGGTGCTCATGTCGGCAACAGGGCGAGCGCGCGCAAACAGCGCGCGCGGTGGGCGGGGCCGGTAGCCGGCGGCAGTTCCAGCGCCGGCAGCTGGAGCCCGAAAGGAGTGCCTGCGCGGTCGGCCTCAAGCACCCAGCGCGTGAGTTGCGAGATGCGCGCTTCGACCCCGGCGAGGGCGACCGTATCGACCCATCGCAGCCACAGATCCCCGTGCCCACCGCCCTGCAGCTGTTTAACGACCAGATCGTCGCTGCGAGCGCAGGCCTTCCAGTGCACGCTGCGCAGGGAATCCCCCGCGACATAGGCGCGCAAGCCGGCAAAGTCGTCCACGCCGGGGCCGGCGCTACCGGCCTCGTCGACCGCCGTTGCGGTCACGCCGGGCAGCGGCAGTTTGCCCGCCGCCACCGGATAGACCAGACAGCGCGCGCTCGGTTTGAAGTAACCCCAGGTGCGAAACACGCCGAGCGGAAACTGGCTGCTGACTTCCACCCGCCCCAACACCAGCCAGCCGCGGTGGACGGTGGGCACGCTGAGCGTAGCGGTGGCGGCGCCGGCCGCCAGCGTCTCACACTGCCCGAAGCCTTCGGTGCGCGGTCGCCACCACCAGAAGCGCGGGCTTCTGGGCAGCAGGCGGCGGAAAGAAAACGCATACCGGGCGAGCCCGACGGGGTCGTGCAACAGCAGATCGAAGCGCGCCGGAATGCCCGCGTGAACCGGCGCCGCATCTTCCGCGTGAAGCGCGATGCCCTTGAGGTTGCGCCAGGTCCTGAGCATTGCCGAGAACATCAGCCCCAGCAGCAGAAAACTCAGGATGTAGGCCAGCGCGTTGTCGTAGTTGGTGGCGCCGATGAGAATCAGCCCAATCACCCCGAACAGCGCGAAGCCGGGGCGGGTGGGCACGATGTAAACGCGTCGCCGGTCGAGGATGTCCATCGGCGGGACGGACTCAGGGGACCGGCACGCCGCTGAGCAAGGCCTCGACCACGGCGGCCGGCGATTGGCCGTCGCCGCGCAAACTCAGCCGGTGGGTCACCACGGCCGGCAGCACGGCCTTCAGGTCTTCTGGCAGCGCGTGCCCTCGGCCGTTCAACAAGGCCCAGGCGCGAGCGGCCCGCAGCAATGCCAAGCCCGCGCGCGGCGACAAGCCGTGCGCCAGCGCCGGCATTTCGCGCGAACGGGCCAGCAGGTTTTGCAGATAGTCGAGCCAGGGGTCGGCGAGATGCACGGTGTCCACGCTCGCCTGCAGGCGCTGCAGCGTGGCGGTATCCAGCAAGGGCTTAAGCGTCGCGAGCAGGCCGCGCCGGTCGCTACCGCGCAGCAGCTCACGTTCGGCCGTGCGATCGGGGTAACCGAGCGACAGCCGCATGAGGAAGCGATCGAGCTGCGATTCTGGCAGCGGGTAAGTGCCTACTTGCTCGGTAGGGTTTTGCGTGGCGATCACAAAGAACGGCACCGGCAGCGCGAGCGCCCGGCCTTCCACCGTGACCTGCCGCTCTTCCATGGCTTCCAGCAGCGCGCTCTGGGCGCGGGGCGTGGCGCGATTGATCTCGTCTGCCAGCAAGACCTGGGTAAACACCGGGCCCTGATGAAAGCGGAAGCTCCCATCGTTGCGGTCGTAGACCGACACCCCGATGACATCCGCCGGCAGCAGGTCGCTGGTGCATTGCAGCCGCTGACAGGACAGCCCGAGCAAGCGGGCCAGGGCGTGGGCGAGCGTGGTTTTGCCCACCCCCGGCAGGTCTTCCAGTAGCAGATGACCGCCGGCGACCAGACAGCTCACCGCCAGCCGCAGCACATCGCGCTTGCCGAGCAGGATGGTGCTGGCGGCATCGACGACTTGTTCAAGCTGAGTCCGCGCCGCGGCGGGAGAGAGGGGTTCCAATGCAGGCATGCGGCCAGACTCCTATCACCAGACGTTGAATCAATCCGCGAAGCGGGCGTTAGTGCTTACGCGCCGGCGATGGTCATTTCGGGCAACAACAGCGAACCACAGTGCACGCTGCCGCGTCGCTCCAGATCGCTGCCGCTTGCCACCAGCCCGGCGAACATTTCGCGCAGATTGCCGGCAATGGTGATCTCCTCCACCGGGTAGGCCAGCTCGCCGCGCTCCACCCAAAAGCCGCTGGCGCCGCGCGAGTAGTCCCCGGTCAGGAGATTGACCCCGAAGCCCATGAGGTCGGTGACCAGCAGGCCGGTGTCCATCTGCCGCAGCAAGGCGGCGAAGTCCGCGCCCTGATCGCTCACTACCAGATTGTGCGCGCCGCCGGCGTGGCCGGTGGGCGGCAGTCCCAGACGACGGGCCGAGTAGCCGTCGAGCAGATAGCCATTCAGCACGCCGGCGGCGACCAGCGGGCGCGCCAGCGTCCGCGCGCCTTCGCTGTCGAACGGCGCGCTACCCAGACCACGGGGCAGGTGGGGCTGTTCGTCAATGCTGAAAAAGGACGGGAAGATTGGCGTGCCGGCGGCACCGCGCAGAAAGCTCGCCTCGCGATAGAGATTGCCGCCCGACACCGCCGAGAGCAGGTGGCCAATGAGGCCGGTCGCAATGCGATTCTCGAACAACACCGGCGCCTTGCGGGTGCTGAGGCGGCGCGCCCCGAGTTTGGCCAGCGTGCGCGCGGCGGCGCGGCGGCCAATGCTCGCGGGAGACTCCAAATCTGCCGCGCGGCGGGCGCTGGTAAACCAGTAGCCGCGCTGCATCGCGCCGTTGCGCGCGCCCACCACGGTGCAACTCAGCCCATGCCGGGTGGCCCGATAAGCGCCGCGAAAGCCCTGACTGTCGGCGTAGGCGCGCAGGCCCTGATAGCGGCTGACGGCAGCCTCATCGACCTGCTGGATTTCAGCGCCGCCTTCGCGCGCCGCGGCTTCGGCTTCCAACGCGAGCGCAATGCCCTCCTCGGCGCTGAGCGCCCAGGGGTGGTCGAGATCGAGGTCGGGGTATTCCAGTGCCAGCATCGCGGGATCGATGAGGCCGGCGTAAGGGTCGGCTTCGGCCGCGCGGGCGATCTGCACGGCGGCGGCCACGGTGTCGGCCACCGCAGCGGCTGAAAAATCGGTGGTGGTGGCGCTGCCTTTGCGCTGCCCCAGATACACCGTGATGCCGAGCGATTTGTCGCGCTGCTGTTCGAGCACTTCAACTTCGCCGTTGCGCACAGCGATCGACAGTCCGCTGCCGGCGCTGACGGCCACCGCCGCGGCGGCACCCGCGCGGCGCGCTTCGTTGATGGCGTGATCGGCAACCAGCAGGGCCTGATCGTGAGAGATAAGCGGTTGTTCCATGCGCGCGAGGGCTCCGGAGTGTGGGTTTGATTGTAGCCGAAGCCGCTGCGGCACTGCGCTCATGGCGAGGGTCGCTGTGGCCTCGTAGAATCCGGGCATGCGAGAACAAGAGCTCCTCGGCCCGCTCAATGCGGCCCAACGCGCGGCCGTCAGCAGCCACGCCCCTCAAACCCTGGTGCTGGCCGGGGCCGGCAGCGGCAAAACCCGCGTGCTCGTGCACCGCATCGCCTGGTGTCTGGAAACGGGGCTTGCCGCGCCCTCCGGCATTCTGGCCGTCACCTTCACCAACAAGGCGGCGGCCGAAATGCGCGGGCGCATCGAGATGCTGCTCGACCGGCCCGCCACCGGCATGTGGGTGGGCACTTTCCACAGCATCGCGCATCGGCTGCTCCGCGCCCACTGGCGCGAGGCGCGCCTGCCGGAGCAGTTCACCATCATGGACAGCGACGACCAGCAGAAGCTGGTCAAGCGGGTCATCCGCGCCATGGGACTCGACGACGCCCAGTGGCCGCCCAAGGAAGCCCAGTGGTTCATCAACGGGCGCAAGGATGAAGGCGACCGGCCGGCGCACATCGACACCGCCGGCGATCCCATGCTCTCGACGATGGTCGAGATTTACAAAGAATACGAAGCCGCCTGCCAGCAAAGCGGGCTGGTGGATTTTGCCGAGCTGCTGCTGCGCGCCTACGAAACCCTGCGCGATACCCCCGGCCTGCTCACGCATTACCACGAGCGCTTTCATCAGGTGCTGGTGGATGAGTTTCAGGACACCAACGCCATCCAGTACGCCTGGCTGCGACTGCTGGCCGGAGACCACGCCAACGTCTTCGCGGTAGGCGACGACGACCAGTCGATTTACAGCTGGCGTGGCGCGCAGGTGGAGAACATGCAGCGCTTCCGCAAGGATTATCCAAAGCACGAGATCGTGCGGCTGGAGCAAAACTACCGCTCCACCGGCGGCATTCTGGACGCCGCCAACGCGCTCATCGCCAATAACACCGCGCGCCTCGGCAAGAAGCTGTGGACCGACGGCGCGCGCGGCGAGCCAATTCGGCTGTATGCCGCCTTCAACGATCTGGAAGAAGCCCGCTACTGCGTGGAGCGCCTGCGCGACTGGCACGCGCAGGGCGGTCGTTACGATGAATCGGCCATTCTTTACCGTACCTCTGCCCAGTCGCGCGTGCTGGAAGACGCACTCCGCAAATCAGACATGCCCTACCGCGTACACGGCGGCTTCCGCTTTTACGAGCGCGCGGAAATTCGCGACGCGCTGGCGTATCTGCGGCTTGCGAACCATCGCGGCGACGATGCGGCCTTCGAGCGGGTGGTGAATCTGCCCACGCGCGGCATCGGCAATAAAACCCTGGAAGACCTTCGCCACACCGCGCGCCTCGAGCGTATCAGCCTGTGGGAGGCCTCGCAGCGACTCATCAGCAATCGCGAACTGCCGGCCCGCGCCGCCGGCGCGCTGGGCCAGTTTCTGAATCTCATCGAAGACCTCGCGCGCGAGATCGAAGGTCGCGCGCTCGGCAGCGTGATCGAAAAAACCGTCGCTCACAGCGGGCTTATCGATCACTACCGCAAGGACAAGGACGGCCGCGGGCCGGACCGCATCGAAAACCTGGAAGAACTGGTGAGCGCCGCCGGTGACTTCACGCCGTCGGAAGAAGACACCGAGCTGCCCATCATTTCAGCCTTTCTGAGTCACGCCGCGCTGGAAGCGGGTGAGGGTCAGGCCAGCAAGTTTGAAGACAGCGTGCAGTTGATGACCCTGCATTCGGCCAAGGGGCTCGAGTTCGCCAACGTGATGCTGGTGGGCATGGAAGAGGGGCTCTTTCCACACCAGCGCTCGCTGGAAGACCCGCGCCAGATGGAAGAAGAGCGGCGCCTTTGCTACGTGGGCATCACCCGCGCGATGCGGCTGCTCACGCTGTCCTACGCCGAATCGCGCCGCATGCACGGCAGCGACTATATGCCGCGGCCTTCCCGCTTCTTGCGCGAGGTCCCGGCCGAGCTGATGCAGGAAGTCCGGATGGGCGGCGGTAACAGCGGCGCGCATTCATCGTTCAGAGTCGAAGAAGACAACGGCGGCTACGGGCTCAAGCTCGGTCAGCGCGTGATGCACCGAACCTTCGGCGAAGGCGTGGTGCTGCATATGGAAGGACGCGGCGCCCACACCCGGGTGCAGGTGAATTTTGCCGAGAGCGGCGCGAAGTGGCTGGTGGCGGCCTACGCCGGCCTCACCGCCTGCTGAATCTGCCCATAAAAAAAGGGGACCCGAAGGTCCCCTTGGTTCGCCCGAGTGGCAGGTCTCTACTTTGACTGCGAGACCATGTAGTCCACGGCGGCTTTGATGTCGTCGTCCGCCAAATCCGGACGGCCACCCTTAGGCGGCATCATGCCGGCCTTGCCGTTGTAGCCGTTGATCGCATGGTTGTGCAGGGTATCTGCCCCTTGGGCGATGCGCGGCGCCCAGGCTTCCTTGTCGCCGAGTTTCGGCGCCCCGGCAACCCCGATGGCGTGGCAGGCGAAACAGACTTGACCGTAAATATCCTTGCCCTTGGCGCCCGCATCGGCCACCGGCGCGGCGGCCGGAGCAGCCGCTGCAGCGGCAGGCGCGGCAGCGGCGGCCGGTTTGGCACCGCCCTGCGCGGCTTTCACCATGTAATCAACGGCGGCTTTGACATCTTCGTCGGCCAGATCGGCAGCGCCGCCCTTGGCAGGCATCACGCCGTTCTTGCCCTGATAACCGCCGATCGCATGCTGGTGCAGGGTGTCGACGCCCTGGGCGATGCGTGAGCCCCAGGCTTCGGCGTCGCCAAATTTCGGCGCACCGGCAATGCCCTGCGCATGGCATGCAAAACAGACTTTGTTGTAGGTGGCTTCACCGGGACCGGAGGCGACCGGCGCGGCAGCGGATGAAGCGGCGGGAGCCGGGGCGGTAGACGCCACGCTGACCGGGGCGCCCGAGGTATTCAATTGACCGACCGGCGCAACGCGGGCCGGAATGCCGGCGACGGGGTCGTCCTGTGTGACGCGAAAGCCTGCGTTAACGTGGCTCGCCAGCAGATACACGCCAACGCCAACCACCGCCAAAAACGCGAAGACCATGGCGAAATTGCGGACGAATACGGCGTCCTCTGCGGCGTTACTTTGATGATTGTCCATGCGGAATTCTCACGTCGCCGATTGCGGCGAAAAAGCATTGTTGGAAGGAAGCACCGTGCCCTGCGGGGCCGGTCGCATTATAGCCATTTTGCAGCACCGCACTAGGCGAAGAAGACGCGCCACGCGGCGCCTCTTGCCCAGTGGCGCGGCAATCGTTTCCAATGCCGAACACCCCGCGCGCTGCCCGGGCTCAATGCAACCATCACGGATTCCCATCGCGAGGCTCCCCTTGTCGCAAGCCACCGGCGCTACCGCGCGCATGATTCAGGACGAGCCCTACTACGAGGCTCTGGGCAACGAACGCGAAGTCTTCGCCGCGGCGTATCGCAATCAGCTGCCGGTGCTGCTCAAGGGCCCGACCGGCTGCGGCAAAACGCGCTTCGTGCACCACATGGCCTGGAAGCTTCAGCGCCCGCTGATCACGGTGGCCTGCCACGATGACCTTACCGCCGCCGATTTGGTGGGTCGCTATCTGGTCAAAGGCGGCGAGACGCAGTGGGTCGACGGTCCACTCGCTCAGGCCGTCCGCATGGGCGCGATCTGTTATCTCGACGAAGTGGTGGAAGCCCGCAAGGACACCACCGTCGTGATTCATCCGCTGTGCGACGACCGCCGCATCCTGCCCATCGACAAACTCGGCGAGGTGCTGGTGGTGCCGCCCGAGTTTTCGCTGGTGATCTCCTACAACCCGGGCTACCAGAGCGTGCTCAAGGATTTGAAGCAAAGCACGCGACAACGCTTTGTGGCGCTGGAGTTCGCCTATCCCGAGGCGACACTCGAACAGCGCATCGTCGAAAGCGAAAGCGGCGTGGCCCCGGAAATGGCCGCGCGGCTGGTGAAGTTTGGCGCCCACACCCGCAACCTGAAAGGCGCGGGGCTGGAAGAGGGCGCGAGCACGCGGCTGCTGGTCAATGCCGGCAAGCTGGTGCAGGCCGGTGTAGCGCCGGCGGTGGCCTGTGATACGGCCGTGGCCCATGCGCTGACCGACGATCCGGAACTGCTGCAAACCATCCACGAACTCGCCAGCGCGGTGTTCTGAGCGCGGCCCGGGCCGGCTCTTCCCTCATGGCGGACGCACCACGCCAGAATTTCTTCAACCTCATCCGGGTTCAGAAGGATCTGGAGAAAATCGCCGGCGCGGCGCTCATCCGCATGCCCCGCATGCAGGAAGTGGTGGGCGAGATCGCCGAGCTTGAGCGCGAAGCGCAGGATTTCATCCTGCATTGGGCAGAAGTGATCGCGCTGTCGAATACCGAACTCACCGCGCATTTTCTGGGACAGGTGCCAGCGGCGTTTCGCGCGCTCGATCAGGCGGCGGTGGAAGACTGGATCATCAAGGCCATGGACGCCTTCGATAACCGCGGACTCGGGTTTGCCATCGAAGTCTTCGATAAACTCGACCCCTGGATCGAAGCCCACGAGCGCAATCGCACCGCCTGCAAGCTCGAACAAATCGCCGGCTTTTTGCGCCACTTCGTGCGCGCCCTCGGCGGCCGCACGCTGAACATCACCAACGACCAACAGGCCTGGACGGATACCGAAAAAATCTTCCTGCCCACCGCGCTCAATGTGCTGGCCGACCGCGCCGCCAACGCCCGCCTGATGAAAAGCACGGCGGTGTATTTGTGGGCGCAAAACCGCTACGGCACCTGGCGCTATCGGGCGCTGGAAGAAGCCATTCACCAGCTGGATGCGGAAGTGACTTGGCCGGTGTATCAGTGCCTCGAAGGCGTGCGCCTGATGGCGGCGCTTGCGCGGGAGTTGCCCGGGCTCGCACGCGAAATGGAAGCCGTGGCCTATGTGGACGACGCGCACGCCGCCAGCTGGGCCGCGTTCACCGCCGCCGCCGCTCCGCTCGCCGCGCCCGAGGCCAGCGCCCGCGACAGCCTCGCGCTGGTCGCCGATTTCAGCCAGATTCCCTTGCCCGCCGCGCGCCGCTGGCAGGGCGAAATGTTTCCGCAGAAAGTGCGCGAGGCCTTGTTCAAGCGCGTGCCGCGCGAGAAAGAAGCCCTCAAGCAAGCCCTCTCCGCGCTGCAGCCCGAACACGAGCAACAACCCACTGAAGACGGCAGCGAAGCGCCCGAAGGCAGCCAGGCGGCGAACCGTTTTTCGATCGCGCAAACCGGCCAAGCCGGCGCCACCCAGCCGGAATACGAGCTGCGTTACGACGGGCAAGCGGTGCCGATGTCCGCCGAACTGCAGGACCTGCTCGATTCCATCATGCAGGACATGGGCGAGATGGCGGAGGACTACCTCACGCCCGCCGGCGGCAGCGGTGCTTATCCGCTCGACGAATCGGGCGCGGGCGGCGAAGGTCATCTGAAAGATCTGCCGAGCCCGGCCGGCAAGCTCTGGTTATACCCGGAATGGGATTACGCCCGCGCCAGATTTCGGGACGCCTTCTGCGCGCTGACCGAGCAGGACGTGCCCGAAGGTGATCCGGGTTTTGCCGAGAAAACGCGGGTGAAATATCGCGGGCTCGCCAAATCCATCCAGCGCATTTTCGAAGCCATCCTGTCTGAAGCGCAGCGCCAGCGGCGGCAGGTGCACGGCGATGAACTCGATCTCGACGCGCTGGTAGAAGCGCATGTGGATCGCCTGCAAGGGCGGGAAATGTCTGACCGTCTCTATACCCACTTCCGCAAGGCCGGACGCAACGTCGCGGTGATGTTCATGGTGGACATGAGCGGCTCGACCAAGGGCTGGATTAACGAGGCCGAGCGCGAGTCGCTGATCCTGCTGTGCGAAGCCCTGCAGGTGTTGGGCGACAGCTACGCGATTTACGGCTTCTCCGGCCGCACCAACAAGCGCTGCGAGATTTATCGCGTGAAGACTTTTAACGAGCCCTACAGCGCCGGCGTTGAACGGCGCATCTGCGGCATCGGTCCCAAGGCCTACACCCGCATGGGCGTGGCGGTACGCCATCTCGGCAAATTATTGGGCGATGTGCCGGCGCGCACCCGACTGCTCATCACGCTGTCTGACG